>CAZGNO010000010.1:0-67537 GCA_964527785.1 uncultured Chitinophagaceae bacterium | reverse complement strand
GACCTTTCTGCTAAACGTATATACGGAAAGGCAGTTGTAGCAACTGCCTTGACCTTGTTTTTTTTTTTGCTTAATTACATATCAATGCACGGCGGTATACAGCCGACCCAACATAAATATTATATAACCAGTCATTCTGAACGCTACTGAAGAATCTCCGTATGCTGCTTAAGACCTTTCCGTGTAGTGCTTTGCGGAGATTCTTCGGTCTAAGAATCCTGTAAATGACATCTGTTAAAATGGTAGTATAATTTATGTCCTGTCATGCTGAATTTAATTCAGCATCTTCGTGTGCACTACTAAATAGTACGTCGAAATTAGCATGACTAGACAGCAATAGACCCTGAATCGAGTTCAGGGTGACAAGCGTAAGTATTTTACTCCAATGTCATTGTATTGTTTTGTAGGCGGCTCGGCGACTATCTGGAACTCAGAATGACTGCACTTTGATTTTTCAATTAATTCTGTCCCAGGACTTATTTCAAATAAGAGCACTTTTACTATAAAATAGAGTAATAAATGAGTAATGAACAAGTTAAATTTTGCCGTAACTTTGTTGTTACGTTTATATTGATAATATTCAGAGTAATTTAACGGACAAATTAATGGAAAGCAGTACCCGACCTCCCCCTCTAAATTCATACTGGTTTCATATATTTTCATAGTTAGAATTAGTGTCCTAAACTCAACAAACCGGATTCACAACGGTGAAACCTATAATCACAAACTCATATTTTTTTAATTTTATAAAAATACCCATGAAACAGCAAACAATTCAAAAACAGATGCGGCTCTTTATCCTGATTGTAAGTTTCGTGTCTATCTCCTCATTATGCGAAAGTTGCTCCACTGTCAGCGTGCGTGCCCTTCAATCTTCAAAAGCAGATGATACCTATAGAAAAACTGTATATGCATTGTGGTGGGGAGGGTCTGACCCAATCGAAACAGTTGATTGCGGGGATGGCAAGGGCTTACATATAGTAAGTAGCAGCTCAAACTGGCTCTACTCACTCTGCACTGTTGTTACATTCGGCGCAGTAGTACCAATGGATATTGTATATCGCTGTACATCAGAAAATTTACAAAATGGCGGCACATTAGAATAAAAGGAGAATTATTATGAGTACTAAAGTTACTATTACAGAAAACTATCAATGGGCAAATGAGCATAATAATGTTCAAAAACAAATCCTGCGACGCTACCAGATACACAACACTACCGGATGGAAAGACGGACTGAAAGGGATACAAGAAATGCTGCGCGATGCAAGAAGCAAAATGGAGCGTGTTCGTTCGTATGGTGGGAAGTGGTCACTCTCCGATGTAGCGGTATGCAATGATAATATGCACGATACAAAACCCCTTACATTTTGGGCAAACATCGGAAAATCTTCCATAGACGGAAAGAATTGGTTCGCAGACAAAGCATCGCTCGGGAAACGGCTTTTTTATTTTCAATCGGGTGCCCAGATTGTACAGATAAACATTGCTCTTGAGAAAGCAGGATTTTCATTGCCTACAACCGGAGCAAGCAACGGTCAAACACTTGGAGGAGCAGTTTCCACAGGGACTCACGGTTCTGCACTCAAAATAGGAGCTATGCAAGATTATGTACGAGCCCTTCATATTGTTACCGGCGAAAACGAGCATTATATTTTGCAGCCGAAAACTGACCCGATAGTTAATAAGAACTTCAGTGATATTTTTGGGGCAGTACTGCTTAATGACGACGAGCTTTTCTACGCAGCATTGGTCAGTTTTGGAAGTTTCGGGGTAATTCACGGACTTATTATCGAAACACTACCCCTGTTTCAACTCGAAACATATTGTATAAGAATAAACTACTCACAAGCAGCAGGCATATTCCCTTTGCTCGCAAACTTTAATCATAATTCTTCAACAAATATTACAACATATCTCAACAGTGTAGGCATAAAGTGCACAGAAGACCCCCATCATGTTGATATAATTGCCAACCCTTACTCATCCACCAACAATGCCTATCTGCGCGTCATGTTCAAACGACCATACGACCCCCAAAAGCTCAGTCCGGAGCCGGGATCGTCAGATACACGTGTCGGAGATGACATATTATCGCTTGTCGGTGGTATAGCTGACTCACTCGGAGTTGCCGTACCGCTGGTTGTCAATCAACTTTTTAACACTGTAGCAAAAGTTCAATCGGGTTACACTCAAACGCCCCGTAATATTTTCGGAGATTCGACTATCTACCATATAAAGAACGGCGGAGCAAGTGTCGAACTCGGAGTTCCAATGTCTCAGGCAAAGGCAGCTGTTGATGCCGTATTCTCTTGTGTTCAATCCTCTGTTTTTGCAGGTTTTGTGGGAATTCGTTTTGTGAAAAATTCAAAAGCAACATTAGCTTTTACACGGTTTGCACCACTTACTTGTACTATCGAACTTCCCGCTGTTAATTCCGAAGCCACACAAAACTTTTACAAAAAAGTTTTTGCCGAACTCGACAGCTTGAGTATCCCTTTTACTTTACATTGGGGACAGGAAGGTGATTATTCCCCGCAACGATTGTCACGTATGTATGATGCATCCCTTGATAAATGGATTCAAGCACGGAAGAAATTTCTGCCGGATTCAGTACAGAGATATATGTTCACTAACGACTTTTTGAAACGTTGCGGAATTAACGAAGCAGCACCATTGACAGGTGGTACTATCATTTAAATACTTTTAAGTACTGGGACAGATTAAATTGCTAAATTTAGTTCAGTCATTCTGAGCGGCAGCGAAGAATCTCCGTATGCTGTTCAGTCCAGTTTTTGTAGTGCATAGCTGAGATTCTTCAGTCGAAGACTCCATCAGAATGACAGCTATTCGAATAATACGATTATTTTTGTCCCCTTACTTACAAGACAAAACCTTCAAAATGACAACCTTTCGTTTAGCTTTTCGAAGGGTGTGAATCGTATTGGCCAGTTTTACAATTGGTAAAAATTCATCAAATTGATGACCGTTAGTATGATTCATTCGCCAAAAATCTTTAGTGATGCCTTCCCCAACAATACAAAAAATGCCCTTATTTATATAGCAAGAAACCCAGTTTTTTTGAAAGCAACGTTCGTTCGTTGCAAAAGAGACAAAGAATTGGTATATTTGTATTCTGTAATAGAAATGTATATACATTTAATCATGCTGAAAATACCAATTCAAGGGTTAAAAGACGGAAACTTAGAGATTTCGCTCTCGGCTAACGTCGGCGAAATTAGTGGTATGTTTCCTGAATTTTTTGGGACGATTTCTTTGTCGGGTATTTTGAATAAATCCGGCAAGCGTTATAGTTTCAATGGTAGTGCGACGTGCAGTGCTTTGCTTGTATGTGACCGTTCACTTACTGAATTTATTGAGGAAATTACGGCTACAATTACAGTATCATACCTTGCTGATACAGAGGTTTTTTTACTGCAAGATGCTGCAAATAATAGTGATATTTACATTATCCGCGAAGATGAACCGTTTATAGATTTATCTGTTGAGGTAAGCGAAGAACTTGCATTAAATTTGCCAATGAAACGAGTAGCTCCGCAATTTCGGGATAAAAATTTAGATGAGATTATTTCTGAAATTGGCAGTGATATAATAAGTGAACAAAAAACTGACGACCGCTGGTCTGCCCTAAAAAACATACATTTGAATAATTAAACTTTCTTTTTATTTTGGAGTACTTTAATGCCAAATCCGAAACGCCGCCATTCTAAATCACGACGTGATAAACGCCGTACACATTACAAAGCAGTTGCCCCTACAACTTCAACTTGCCCAAACTGTAATTCTATGAAATTATCTCACGCCGCTTGCCCTGATTGCGGGTATTATAACGGTCGTAAGGCAATTACTGTAGAATAATACATTGTCATTGGTTGCACCGAACAAGAATGAGCAAGCAATTACCAATGAGGTGTTTTTCTTGCAGATTATTAATTCTTCAAACTCCCAAATTAGGGCATAATGAGAATAGCTCTTGATGCAATGGGCGGAGATTTTGCGCCCGATAACGAAGTGCAAGGTGCGATATTAGCAGCTGAATCTATTTCCCCGCAAACGGAATTGGAGGTTATTTTTGTAGGGCGTGAAAAAGATATTCTCGCATCTCTTTCAAAAAGCAATACTTCTAAACTCCGGTACTCTATCGTTCATGCCGATGATATTGTGGGAATGGGTGACGAGCCGAGTACCGTTATAAAAAAGAAACGCAATTCATCCTTATTTAAGGGGATCGAACTCCATGCCGATGGCAAAGCCGACGGCTTTGTTTCTACCGGAAATACTGGTGCAGTTATGACGACTGCCACTTTAGTTTTAGGACGGGTAAAAGGAGTAAGTCGCCCTACAATCGGATCGTTCTTCCCTACTGTAAATTCGCGCCCGGCGCTGCTTGTAGATGCCGGTGCCAATATTGATTGCAAGCCACGTCATCTTTATGAATTTGCAATTATGGGCAGTATTTATTATTCTCAAATACTGAATGTACACAGCCCAAAAGTAGGATTACTTAATGTAGGTGAAGAGCCAACAAAAGGCACAGAAACAGTCCTCCAAACATATCAACTATTAGAACAAAGTTCCCTTAATTTTATCGGTAATGTAGAGGGACGCGATATTCTCTTTGGTGAAGCAGATATTTTTGTTTGCGACGGGTTCACCGGCAATATTATTCTGAAATTCGCAGAAAGCATCATCGGAGTTCTTAAAGCTAAGGTAAAGCAGCACGCCGACAAAGGTTTTCTCGAAAAATTAGCTGTCGGTGCTATGGCACCCACACTTAGAAAAATTCTCAAGGAATTTGATTATCAAGAATATGGCGGTGTTCCCCTGCTCGGTGTAAATGGAGTTGCCATTATCGGTCACGGAAAATCTTCCCCTAAAGCAATTCAAAACATGATAGTTAGAGCCGTAGATGTTGCAACCAAAAATGTAAATGGGTTAATAGCAACGACACTGGCATCCCTCACAATTCCAACCGATAATAATTAACCGAAAGAACCAACAATGCCCGCAAATATTACGGCAGTAGCTCATTTTGTTCCTCCAGATGTTTTCCCAAATTCATATTTCGAAAGTCGTTTGGACACATCCGACGAATGGATACGCACACGTACCGGTATCAAAGAACGTCGTTTTATGCTCGAAGGTGCTACCTCCGATATGATTGTTCCTGCTGCAAAAGAATGCCTAGCCCAACGCGGACTTACACCCGAAGATATTGACTGCGTAATCGTTTGCACCGTAACACCCGATAATATGTTTCCTTCAACTGCGGCAACCGTCCAACGCAAATTGGGTTTGACCAATGCGTGGGGATTCGACCTTTCGGCTGCCTGCTCCGGCTTTTTATACGGACTTACAACAGCATCAGCACTTGTAGAATCAAAGCGAGTTCGAAGAGTACTTCTGTGCGGGGCAGATAAGATGAGTTCTATTATCAATCCTGATGACCGCTCAACGTATATCCTCTTTGGTGACGGTGCAGGAGTAGTACTAATAGAACATACCGATGATAAAGCAGTTGGAATCATAGACAGTATTTTAAAAATGGACGGTAAAGGCGGCGACTACCTCTATATGACAGCAGGAGGAAGTGCCAAACCACCCTCTCACGAAACTGTAGAAAATAAAGAGCATTATGCTGTTCAAGACGGTCAGACAGTATTTAAATCGGCAGTGGTCGGAATGGCTGATGTTTCGGCTGAAATAATGGAAAAGAATAATTTGACGGCTGATGATATATCTTGGCTTGTCCCCCATCAGGCAAACCTGAGAATCATTGATGCCACTGCCCGCCGTATGGGTTTAAGTCCTGATAAAGTAATGATTAATATAGACCGTTACGGTAATACCACAGCCGGAACAATCCCAATCTGCCTTTCAGAATTATGGCAGCAAGGCAAACTGAAATACGGTGACGGTGTTATTTTGGCGAGCTTTGGTGCAGGATATACATGGGGTAGTATTTATCTCCGTTGGGGAATGAAATAATTATTTGTAAGGTTGCTTTGTAATGAATGCACTTCTTTTTGCTGGACAAGGTTCACAATACGTCGGTATGATAAAAGGGCTTTCGGATGAATTTCCGCAAGCACTTTCACGGATGAAGCAAGCTGATGAAATCTTAGGATTTTCACTAAGCACAATCTGTTACGAAGGACCGGTTGAAACATTAAAAGAAACCCGATATACACAGCCCGCATTATTTGTCCATGAAGCAATTATAGTGGATTTATTACGCGACAAGCTGGAATTTTCTGCCGTAGCCGGACATTCGCTCGGTGAATATTCTGCTCTCTATGCTGCGGGAGTACTTAGTTTTGAAGATGCACTCAAACTCGTTTCACTCAGAGGCGAATTGATGTTCAGAGCAGGCGAACATTTACCGGGTACCATGCTTGCGGTCATTGGGTTGGCAGATGAAATTGTCAATGATATTTGTCAAAAACTAAACGGAGATGGCGGGGTAATTGTAGCAGCAAACTATAATTCACCCGGACAAGTCGTAGTTTCCGGTTCGGCAGATTTTCTACGCCAACACATTAATACTTTCAAAGAAGCGGGTGCGCGTATGGTAACGGAACTTCCTGTGAGCGGAGCATTTCATTCGCCACTGCTGGAATCAGCAAAAGAGCGGCTTGCCGAAGCCATTCATTCTACCCAATTTAATAACAGCAGTATTGATGTATATTGTAATATATCAGCCAAACCTGAAAAAAATGCCGACAAGTTACGAAACTCTTTAATCGAACAGCTCGTATCACCCGTCCGATGGACGGAAACGATGATGAATATGCACTCTGCCGGAATATCCAACTTCATTGAAATTGGTCCCGGAAAAGTTTTGCAAGGTTTGGTAAAAAGAACTCTTACAGGTGTATTATTTTCAGGGTTCGATACTACAAGTGATATTCACAAGATATTGTAACCAATTAAATTTACTCTAGGATTTTTTTTGAGAAGATAATGGAAAAACGTTTTGCAGGGAAAGTAGCAATTGTAACCGGCGGTTCACGAGGTATTGGCGAAGCAATAGTACGCCGTTTGGCAGCCGAAGGTGCAAGAGTATATGCCACATTCAACAGTAACGAAGAGAAAGCAAAAGCAATTCAAGATGAGCTGAACGGTATTGGTTTGAGTGTTCGATTCCTCCGCGCAGAAGTTTCTTCGGAGCAATCAGTGAAAGAACTGGTAGATGAAGTGGTAAAAGAAGTCGGACGAATTGATGTTTTGATAAATAATGCAGGAATTACTCGCGATACATTGCTCATGCGAATGAGTGAAAAAGATTGGGATGATGTAATTGACACAAATCTCAAGGGTGCGTTTCTATGCTGCAAAGCAGTGTGCCGCACAATGATGTCACAGCGCAAAGGTAAGATTATAAATATTGGTTCGATTGTAGGAATTAACGGGAATCCCGGACAGGTAAATTATTGTTCGTCCAAAGCAGGGATAATTGGACTCACAAAATCTCTGGCAAAAGAACTCGCATCTCGAAATATTTTAGTAAATTGCATTGCTCCGGGCTATGTAGCAACCGATATGACCGAAAAATTGACAGAAGAACAGCGGAATGCTTTCTCGACAATGATCCCGCTAAAACGTGCAGCACAAGTAGATGAAATTGCATCAGTCGTCGCATTTTTTATGTCGGACGATGCCAATTATGTTACAGGTCAAGTTTTGTGTGTAGATGGCGGACTTGCAATGTAATGAGAAGGTCTTAAAAAATTAGTGGTTTTTATTACGTAGATTTATATTTTCATATTTTATTTAATTTTAGGAGAATAGCTATGTCGGCTGTAGCAGAAAAAGTAACGGAAATTATCGTTAATAAATTAGGAGTTGAAGAAGCACAAGTAACTTCAGCAGCTTCGTTTACCAATGACTTAGGTGCAGACTCGCTCGACACGGTTGAGCTTATCATGGAATTTGAACGTTCATTTAATCTAACTATCGAAGATTCTGACGCTGAAAAAATCCAAACTGTTGGTGATGCAATTACCTATTTGGAATCAAAAGTTCCTGCGTAAATTTTCTGATCCTTACTTTTATAGAAAGTAATCTCAGCGACATTACGAAACGGTTTGCCGGAGGGAGTGCTGCTACGAGTTGCGTTCCCTTCTTTCCATTTTTGAGAAGATTTTACAATTCAAGTGTCTTTGATATAATCACATAAGTAAACTATGCCGCGCTATAATTTTCCAAAAATTGTTGTTACCGGTATCGGCGCAGTAACGCCGATTGGCAATACTACCCGTGAATTCTGGGATGGCATGATGTCCGGTAAGTCTGGCGGTGGATCAATCACCCGTTTCGACCCTACAGAATTTGACACAAAATTTGCCTGCGAAGTAAAGAATTACGACCCGCTTCTTTGCATGAATCGCAAAGAAATTCAACGCATGGATTTGTTTACTCAATTTGCAATTTCATCGGCTGTAATGGCTGTAGAAGATTCAGGAATTGATTTTGAGAAAACTGACAAAAACCGAGTAGGAGTAATTATTGGTTCGGGTATTGGAGGGATGTGGACATACCACCATCAGCAAACGAACCTCTACGAACGGGGCGGTAAACCTGACAGGATTTCGCCGTTTTTTGTTCCTATGCTCATTTCGGATATTGCTGCCGGTCATGTAGCTATTCGCTGGGGTCTGAAAGGTCCTAACTATGCTACAGTTTCAGCGTGTGCTACGTCTTCACATTCAATTGCCGATGCACTGATGTTGCTTCAACGCGGTAATGCTGATGTTATGGTGGTGGGAGGAACAGAAGCTGTTATCTGTCCTATGGGTATTGGCGGATTCAATGCAATGAAAGCACTCTCTACTCGCAACGATTCACCTGAAACAGCTAGCCGTCCGTTCGATGCTGAACGCGATGGGTTTGTTATGGGCGAAGGAAGCGGTATGCTCATCCTCGAAACCCTTGAGCACGCAATGAATCGCGGTGCAAAAATCTATGCAGAAGTAAGTGGAATGGGTTTAACTGACGATGCGTTTCATATTACGCAACCGGCGCCCGGCGGTGAAGGTGCAGTACGCTCCATGCAAATTTGTATAGAAGATGCAGGACTGCTGCCTGCCGATATTGATTATATCAATGCTCACGGCACTTCAACTCAGTTCAATGATAAGAACGAATCAGAAGCAATTAAAACTGTATTTGGTGACCATGCAAACGGACTTGCTGTAAGTTCCACCAAGTCAATGACCGGACATCTATTGGGTGCAGCCGGAGCAATCGAAGCAATTGCTACTGTTCTCGCAATCAAAGAATCCATGCTTCCGCCAACAATTAATTACCAAACTCCTGACCCTGCTTGTGATTTATTCTATGTGCCCAATAAGCCGATAGCAAGGAAGATACGTGCTGCAATCAGCAATACATTTGGTTTTGGCGGACATAATGCATCACTCTGCTTCAAGGCATTTGAAGAATAAACCGAAAGACTAAAGTATGAATGGGGTTTCCCATATATCCGAAATAGCAGTGCCATTACAGGTCAGGCAGGTATGTCTGACCTTTTTTATATTCTACCCTACGTTCTTATAAACTTCAATCATTATTGAAACAAATTATACAAGTTTACAGTGAAAGATATTCTCCAACAAATTTACAGCAATTTTCTACGGCTGACCCATTTTGAAAAATCCGACAAGGAAAAGATGTTTCCTAGAGTCGGCTTTTTGGATGACAAGAAAAAATCGGCACTTGAAAAAACATTGGGTGTAAAAATTTCTAATATTGCATATTATGAACAAGCACTCACTCACCGTTCGTATTTACAAGTGGTCAGTATTCCAAATCTTATATCAAATGAACGATTAGAGTTTTTAGGTGACTCAATTCTCGGAGCCGTTGTTGCAGAATATCTGTTCTATAACTACATACAAGACCAGGAAGGCGAACTTACAAAAATGCGTTCATGGCTTGTGAATCGTAAGTCACTCGCGCTCTGTGCCCGGCATTTGCATTTGGAGAACTTTCTGATGGTGAGCTTTAGCGCAGGGCAATCACTCCAAAAAGGCAATGAAACAATGCTTGCCGATGCAATTGAGTCAGTCATTGCAGCCATGTATCTTGATTCAGGCATTGAAAACGCTGAAAAATTCATCATTCAATCAATGCTTCCGATTATGATGAACGAACAATTAATGAAGGATACAAACTTCAAGAGTATCCTGCTGGAGCTTGTGCAATCCGAAGGCAAGGAAGCTCCAAAATATCTGGTTACAAAAGAATTTGGTCCTGACCACGACAAAGAGTTTATAGTTGCAGTTCAGGTATCCGGTGAGGTTCTTGGTTCCGGTACAGGTAAGAATAAAAAACAAGCCGAGCAACTTGCAGCCAAGGATGCACTTGATAAAAGAATAGTGGTTGCTACGGAGTAAGGACATTAGGTGTCTATTAACATATGAACGCCATCCTAACATTCCTCTTCTGGGATGAAGAGAGAATAATTAAAGGTACTTTTAAATATTTTTCTGCTTAAAATTTGGCAAGTAATTGAACCCTTCGACGAGCCCAGGTTGACACAACTTAATTTCACATTGGTTTACTTAACTTGATTGTCATATTGAGCTTGTCGAAATGTCCAACACATACTTTTTTCAGGAATTGCTGTTGAAATTTTTGAATCTCTATCATTCAATTCCAAATTCATGTACTAAAAACATCGCATGAACTTTTCAAAAGAGAATCGTAAAGAACGTATTGGCTGGTATTTTTACGACTGGGCAAATTCTGCTTTTTCGGCAACCGTAATAGCGGTATTTATCGGTCCGTACCTTACTGAAATTGCTACGGCAGCAGGTGACGCAACCGGATTTATTCATCCGTTTGGTGTTCCTGTCAAAGCCGCATCATATTTTCCTTATTTAGTTTCTATCTCTGTATTCTTGCAAGTTTTTTTCTTGCCTGTATTAGGAGCTATTGCCGATTACTCTCACCTCAAGAAGCAGTTTTTAGCAGGATTTGCATATTTAGGTGCACTTTCTACAATGGGAATGTATTTCCTTGACGGGAGTAATTATATGCTCGGCGGGATACTGTTTGTAATTGCAAATCTTAGTTTTGGTGCTTCGGTTGTATTTTACAACGCTTATTTATCAGATATTGCCCCGCCGGACGAGCGCGATTCTGTCTCATCATTTGGTTGGGGAATTGGGTATTTGGGTGGAGGGATATTACTTGCACTCAATCTGGTTCTGTTCTCAAACGCAGAAGCATTTGGAATTTCAAAAGGTCACGCAGTTCGTATTTCACTTTCATCAGCAGGTGTTTGGTGGGCGATTTTTACGATTATTCCACTTATTCGTCTCAAAAGACATCAAGCAGTCAAGCATTTAAAGCAAGGACAGACTATACTTGGGATTGGTTTCAGGCAGCTATTTCATACAATCAAATCTGCAAAAAAATACCCTCAAACAATGTTATTTCTTGCTGCATACCTGCTCTATAACGACGGAGTACAAACGGCAATGGCTATGGCAGCTACCTTCGGTCACGAAGAATTACATTTAGGATTGGATGTGCTTACCACTGTTATTCTTATCGTCCAATTCGTAGCATTTTTCGGTGCATTGTTGTTCAATTATATTGCCAAAAGAACATCCGGCAAAACATCAATCATTATCACTTTGATTATCTGGACCGGGACGTGCGTTTATTCTCATAGTTTTTTACAGACTGAAGCACAATTTTATTGGCTTGCCAGTGTAATTGCGTTAGTTTTAGGGGGGAGCCAGGCGTTAAGTCGGTCTGTTTTTTCATTGATGATTCCCAAAGGCAGCGAATCAGAATATTTCAGTTTATATGAAATAAGTGAGCGCGGTACCAGTTGGCTCGGTCCGTTATTATTTGGTTTGGCTTTGCAATTTACAGGCAGTTATCGAATTGCGATCCTGTCGTTAATAACATTTTTTATCGTCGGCATTGCACTTTTGGTGAGAGTAAACGTTGCCAAAGCACAATTGGAAGCAGGAAATGCAGTCTGACGCAAAGCAAAATAGTATTTTCAATTTTTCAAATATTTCATGTATATGCAAGAACAATCTACAACTCATCTTTATTCTGAAATTGCCGTTACCTCCGAAACAGCCAAAGAACTTGGTTTAACATCCGCTGAGTACGAAAAAATTTGCGGTGTATTGGGGCGTATACCAACCTATACCGAACTTGGCATTTATTCCGTGATGTGGAGTGAGCATTGTTCATATAAAAATTCGATACTTCAACTTAAAACATTGCCTCGTTCAGGCGGTCGAATGCTGGTCGAAGCTGGTGAAGAGAACGCAGGACTCATTGATATTGGTGACGGCTATGCAATTGCCTTTAAGATTGAAAGCCATAACCACCCATCGGCGGTAGAGCCGTTTCAAGGTGCTGCTACCGGTGTAGGTGGGATTTTACGGGATATTTTCACGATGGGAGCACGTCCTGTTGCTGCACTTAATTCACTTCGTTTTGGCAATTTAGATAACGACCGAACAAAATATTTACTCAAAGGGGTTGTGCATGGAATCGGACATTACGGTAACTGCTTCGGGGTTCCGACTGTAGGCGGCGAGGTCTATTTTGATGAATGCTATACCGACAATCCTCTTGTCAATGCTATGGCGGTAGGAATCGTCAAGGTTGGTGAAACCGCATCGGCAATTGCAATCGGTGCAGGAAATCCCGTCATGATTTTGGGCAGTTCTACCGGTAGAGACGGTATTCACGGTGCATCGCTTCTGGCATCAAGAGAATTTGATGAGAAAACCGAAGATATGCGCCCTACAGTACAAGTCGGAGACCCATTTGCCGAGAAACTCCTTCTCGAAGCAACTCTTGAACTCATTGCTTCCGGCTGCATAGTAGGTATGCAGGATATGGGTGCTGCAGGAATTTGCTGTTCCACAAGTGAAATGAGCGCAAAAGGCAATGCAGGCATGAAAATAAATCTTGACCACGTTCCCTTGCGTGAAGCCGGAATGAGTGCATATGAAATTATGCTTTCAGAATCGCAAGAGCGAATGCTCGCAATTGTTGAAAAAGGGAAAGAACATATTGCCCGTGCTATCTGTGAGAAGTGGGATGTACCGATGACTGAAATAGGCGAAGTGACCGGTGACGGGATTGTTCGGGTGTACAGATTTGAAAAACAAGTTGTGGAAATTCCCGCACAATCGCTTGTACTTGGTGGAGGTGCACCGGTATATGTACGTGAATTTAGTGAACCAAGCTATATCGAAGCAGTTAGAAATGCTGAGTACATTATTGATAATTCTCGCAATCAAGAAATGTTTTGGAAAATACTTACTTCCCCTACTATCGCTTCCAAGCGTTGGATTTATGAGCAATATGATTCACAAGTCCGCACCAATACAATGAATATAAAGGGTGATGCAGCAGTAATGAGAATTAAGGAACTACCCGGAAAAGGATTTGCCGTAAGTACTGATTGTAATAGCCGTTTTGCTTATTTGAACCCATATCGCGGCGGTATGATTGCCGTTGCCGAAGCTGCCCGCAATGTAGTATGTGTTGGCGCAGAACCGGTAGCAATTACCAACTGCCTGAACTTTGGTAATCCGTATGACCCTGAAGTATTTTACCAATTCAAGGAAGCAATTCGCGGAATGGGCGATGCTTGCCGTGCACTCGAAACTCCAGTAACAGGCGGTAACGTAAGTTTCCATAATCAGTCACGCAATCACGCAATTTTCCCTACCCCTACAATCGGAATGTTGGGTTTGATTGATGATGTGACCAACATTTGCGGTAGCGGTTTCCGAGCAATCGGTGATGTGATTATGGTTTTGGGTAATAATTCACGCGAAGAATTAGGCGGTTCGGAATATATCAAACAACTTACTGATAATATAATAGGCGACGCACCGATACTCGATATTGACGAGGAAAAACGATTACAGAAAACTACGCTTACAGCAATTCGTTCCGGTTTGATTCATTCAGCGCACGACTGTTCGGATGGCGGGCTGGCAATTGCACTTGCTGAAATGGCTATCAATTCAGTAGGTAGTTTAGGCGCGGAAATTTTTGAGGGATTCGGCAAGACAGCAACACAACTATTCGGTGAAATGCAAAGCAGAATAATTGTAAGTGTTCAGCCCGAACATATTGATTCTCTGAAAGTGCTGTGTACCGAAAATGACGTAGATTGCGCAGAAATAGGGCGTGTTGTCATTGATACCTTCAATATCGGTGGTATAAATGCAACTGTTGAATTGCTTCGAGAGAAATACAACTCTGCGTTAGAAACTGCTGTATTGGGCTGAGAAGAGCAGATTAGGTATGATAATTTATAATTTCGTAATTACCTGACAAGCCAACTATATGGATACCCTTCTGAATCGCTTGATACATCAGTTTTTACATTGCAAAGGATTACCTTCCGTAATTATGAAACGTGGCGGAATTCTGTCTGTATTTGTGATTATAATACTAGTAGGAGGTATATCCGGTTGCGCTTCGAGTTTGGTCTATAGTCCGTCAATACAACTGCCTGTACAGCCATTAAAGAAAGATCAAGGACAAGCAGGATTCGGTATGGTTCTCCTGCCGGAGACTCGACCCTCTGCTGTCGGACAAAAAACATCAATCGGAGGAGAAGGATTTCTGCGATATGCATTCAGTAATAAATTCTCACTACAAGGACGCTATTGGCACAATTTAGAATCAGATAATAATTTATTTGGTACTTCAATTAGCGGAACATATATTTTTGGTGATTCAAGCAGCAGTACGCACTATGGGCTGACTTGTGCAACTGCTGCACTTTTTAGCGGTTCATCAGTCGAAGGTGGCGGCTCTTCAGTCATCGGCTCTGTATGGCTTCCTAAACTCTCAGCAGATATAAGACCATTCTGTTCGCTTGGAGCAATAATCGGTTATCGCCATTTAAATACAACTCCAAAAGAATGGGGTGCCGGACTTTTGTTGCAAGGTGGTCTTGCATGGAGTTTATCTCAAGTTTGGACACTTCATTTCGAGGGTTCATTTATTACTCAAATGAACTTTTATGAGGATATATCACACGGTATTCCTTCATTGTCCGTTGCAACTTCAATTACTTTTTAGTATCTTTCGGTTTTCTTTTTAGAATTTCATTTACAGTTAGAAACATAACAACACTTCAATATTACAACTATCATGATGAATATTACTTTTCCCGACGGAACTGTCCGTCAATTTGAAAACGGTACTTCGGGTATGGACATTGCAAAATCCATATCCGAAGGACTTGCTCGAATGTCACTTGGAATTTTTGTAAATGGAGATCCTTACGACCTTTCACGTCCGATTACAAATGATGCAACCATTCGCATAGTCACTTTCAATGATGATGACGGCAAGCAAATATTTTGGCATTCTACCGCTCACCTTATGGCAGAAGCGTTGGAGTCGCTTTATCCGGGTGTTAAATTCGGTATCGGTCCGTCTATCGAAAACGGGTTTTATTATGACGTTGATTTACCAAACGGAAAAAAACTATCTGCAGAAGATTTGCCTGCTATCGAAGCCAAAATGAAGGAACTGGTCAAGCAAAATTCTCAGTTTGAGCGTGTGGAAATTGCGTGGGAAGATGCTGTAGAGTTTTTTAAAGAAAAAGGGGACGAATATAAACTTGAACTTTTGGAAGGATTCAAAGGAAGTGAAATTACCCTTTATAAACAAGGCAACTTTACCGACCTTTGCCGTGGTACACACGTTCCATCAACCGGTGTACTTAAATTTCCGAAACTACTGTCTATAGCCGGTGCATATTGGCGCGGTGATGAAAAGCGCAAGCAGCTAACCCGTATATACGGCATTTCATTCCCAAAGAAAGAAATGCTTGAGGAATTTATCCTTCTTCGTGAAGAAGCAGAGCGTCGCGATCATCGTAAATTAGGTAAGGAATTAGAGCTATTCTTAATCACGCCCACAATCGGAGGTGGATTACCTGTTTGGCTCCCGAATGGAACAATTGTACGCAGAACACTCGAAAATTTCCTTCGTAACCTCCAAAAACAACGAGGTTATCAAGAAGTAATTACGCCTCATATCGGCAATCTGAATCTTTACAAAACATCCGGACATTACCCCTATTATGCCGATTCACAATTTGCTCCGATTGTTGTGGACGACGAGGAATATTTGCTCAAGCCGATGAACTGCCCGCATCACCATCAGATATATTCATCCAAACCAAGAAGTTACCGTGATTTGCCTGTTCGTTTGGCTGAATTCGGGACTGTTTACCGGTATGAGCAATCAGGTGAACTGAACGGTCTCTCGCGAGTGCGGGGATTTACTCAGGATGACGCACATATATACTGTACACATGATCAATTAAAGCATGAAATCAAAGAAGTTATTGATTTGACTAATATTGTTTTCAAGACGTTCGGTATGGATGTCACAACACGGCTATCATTCCGTGATGACAATCCTAATAAATACGGTGGAGACCTCGAATTGTGGGAGCGTTCACAACAGGAAATCAAAGAAGTTGCCGATGAAATGGGATTGGAATATTTCATTGGTCTTGGCGAAGCTGCATTTTACGGTCCTAAAATTGATTTTATAGTTAAAGATGCAATAGGACGAAAATGGCAACTCGGTACAGTACAAGTTGATTATGTAATGCCTGACAGATTTGAACTTGAATATACAGGGGCGGACAATCAGAAGCATCGCCCTGTGATTATTCACCGTGCACCGTTCGGCTCTATGGAGCGTTTTTTGAGTATATTAATTGAGCATTATGCCGGAAATTTCCCTTTTTGGCTTGCTCCGGTTCAAATAAGTGTATTGCCTATTTCAGACGACCAAAAGGAATTTGCCGCCATGCTTGTAGCACAATTGGAATCTTTGAATTATCGTGTAAAATACGACGACCGTTCAGAGAAAATCCAACGAAAAATTGCAGAAAGCGAGCAAAAGAAAATACCGTTTGCGTTAGTTATCGGGAAGCGTGAAGCTGAAAACGCTCAGGTTTCACTTCGCGAACATGGCGTAGGAGATAAGGGCGTAATGAGTGTAGAGGATGTAATGAAAATGTTTGCAGAATCGGCGAAAGCACATGAAGTGCACGGATTATAAATTTTACAACAAATAGGTGGTACAAATGGATGACGAAAAATTGATAGTTAAAGACAGTAATGGCAAGATATTGGAAACAGGCGATACGGTAGTTCTTATTAAAGATTTGAAAGTGAAGGGTTCTTCGCTAAATCTAAAACAAGGAACTGTCATTAAAAAAATTCGCTTGACAGATAACGAAGACGAAGTAGATTGCAAAGTGGACGGTATGAGTATCGTCCTCAAAACGGTTTTTCTGAAGAAGAAATAAGATATACCTAGCTCCATACTAAAAAGACGAACCCTTCGGTTCGTCTTTTTAGTTCAAAAACATATCCGTAAAATTTACTCTTTCTTCTGATAATGAAGTGCTACTACACCTGAAGGAAAAACATGAGACTCAACCAGATTCAGGTTAATCTTATGACGGATGTCTTTAAACATCGGCATTCCTTCACTGAGAATAATAGGATTAACAAACAACCAATAATCATCAATCAGATTGTGTTGCATCAGAAAATGAGATGCCCTAGGACTTCCAAATATCACAATGTTTGCTCCTGCTTGCTGCTTTAATGTAATGATCTTGTTGGGAATATCGTTGCTGAGAACTGTTACATTATCCATTTGCTTATCTTTGAGTGAATTGGACAGAACGACTTTGGCTACACTATTATACCAACGCGAGTGCTCAATGTCATGTTTGGTTGCATTTGGATTGTCAGCAGCAGTGGGCCAGTAGTAATTCATCATTTCAAAGGTTACTCGTCCGTAGAGACCTAGGTCACACTCGTCAACGAGTTTTCCAGAATAATCAAACATTTCTTCATCTACATGTATCCAATCCATTTCACCATTCAGACCCGCAACAAAACCGTCGAGAGATACGTGCATAAATAGGACTAATTTTCTCATTGTATTTTAACTTTCTATAAATAATTTTGAATAAATCTTTAATTTTATTGTTTATGATAGCACAGCACAACTATTCCGCATGGAAACGATTTAGAATGTATATGTTTCAACTTCAATTTCTTTTTTAAATTCTTGAAGAAGGACATTCCATCTCCAATTGCAACAGGATTAACGAAGAAATGGTATTCATCTATTAAATTATGCTCAATCAAACTAGTGATAAAACCCACACCTCCATATGTTATCAAGTCTTTTCCTTCTTGTAGTTTCAGTTTGTTGACCTCCTCCACAATATCACCTTTTGCAAGTGTTGTTGCGTTCCACTCTACCTTCTCAAGCGTTTTGGAAAATACAACCTTTGGGGTGTCGGTCATTTTATTGTCGAAAACCTCAGCAGTTTTGGGGTTTGCTGCTTTTGCAGTCCAATGCGGGATAAAGCCCTCTGCTAATGCACGACCAAGTAAGATACAATCAATTGTTTCTGTTAGCTCTATAACATAGTTGTTAAGTTCATCATCCCAATTCCATGTCATCCAGTCCATTTCACCTTTCGTACCGGCTATAAAACCATCGAGTGACATTTGTACTTGTAGTTTGAGTTTTCTCATAGAAACCACCTCATTAATTGTTTATACATTCATCACTTCTATACTTGCACAGTTTTCCACTTTCCTTTTTTGAAATAATACCAAGCAATCACTGCCAGTAATGATTCTGCAACAGGAATGGCAATGAATGCTCCTGTTGATTGAAGCAATAATCCTTTAGCAAGAAGATACGCAAGAGGAATTTGAATCAACCAAAAGCAAATCAGGTTGATGACAGTAGGTGTTTTTGTGTCACCGGCACCGTTCAATGCTTGAGTAATCACCATCCCGATACCGTAGAAAATATATCCTGACCCGATAATTTGCAGAGACAAAATCCCGAATCGAGCAACTGCTTCATCATCAGTAAAAAAATGAACAATCGGCGCAGCACAAAACAAGAACAGCAGCATAACAAATCCCATAAAAATACTATTGTATTTTGCAGCAAGCAGTGCACTTTGTTCTGCCCTTTCAATTTGCTTAGCACCAAGATTTTGTCCGACCAATGTTGCTGCAGCATTACTCAATCCCCAAGCAGGCAAAATAAAGAACACAAAATTGCGAACAGCAATCTGATACCCTGCCGATGCTTCCGTACCTCCTGTCTCAGCCACTAACCGCGCAAGTATTATCCAGCTTCCGCTGGCAATAAGAAATTGGAATGTTGCAGGCCAGCCGATAGTGATAATTGACTTGACAACTTCAGTGTCGTACTTAAAATGAGATTTAAGCAATCTGAGATTACCTTTACCTCTGAACAGATGCCAGCACTGGTACACTACCCCAGAACATCTGCCAATGACAGTCGCAATAGCAGCGCCTTTCAACCCCCAAAAATGAATAAAAATCGGACACAAAATGATATTGATAAGACTTGCTATCCATAAACTTCTCATAGCTATAGCAGCATTCCCAGCACCACGAAAGATACCGTTTATTATAAATAGTAACATAATCCCGGCACTTCCGCCGAACATAATACGGGTAAATATACTCCCGTCTCGAACTACATCTTCACTTGCCCCCATCAACGCTAGTATATCTCCTGCAAAAAGCAATCCCAGAATTGTAGTAATTACAGTTACAATCATTGCAACAATAAGAGATTGTGCTCCCGCATGAGATGCCGCTTCCATGTCTTTCTCACCGATTCTTCGAGCTACAATTGCCGTTGCAGCTACACTTACTCCAATGGCAACCGAATATACTATTGTAATAACTGATTCAGTCAATCCCACGGTTGCAATTGCATTAGGACCAAGTTTACCTACAAAAAATATATCAACTAATGCAAATACACCTTCTAAACTCAGTTCTAAAATCATCGGGATTGCCAGTAGAAACACAGCGTTTCTAATACTTCCTTGCGTATAATCCCGCTCTTCGCTGCTCAGTGATTCTTTAATTATAGATATTATTTTTGAAATTGTACTTGTGTTAGTTTGTGATGTCATTTTATTAAATTATATTTTATAGAACTACCCTTCGTATGCTTTCAACAGTGCCGCTATATCAAGTTTAACCATTTGCATCATAGCACCCATTACTCTTTTAGATTTTTCAGGGTCTCCACTACTCATAAGTTTACCCATAATTAATGGTACAATTTGCCAAGAGACTCCGAACTTATCGGTAAGCCAGCCGCACGCTACCTCTTTTCCTCCATCAGCGGTTAGCTTTTCCCAATATTCATCAATTTCTTCCTGAGTATCACAATTTACCATAAGTGAAAACCCTTGAGTAAATGTAAAACTTGGACCACCATTCAAAAGCATGAATTTTTGACCGAAAAGCTCGAGAGTTGCAATTAACATCGCTCCAACTTTTCCTACTCTTTCATCATTATTGACCGTTTTTTGAATGACTTTTGAATCTTTAAAAACTGAAGTATAAAAATTCAAAGCATCTTCTGCTTGATTATTGAATGTCAGAAATGTTGTGATTTTTTGAGTACTTAAAAAACTTGGAGTATCCGAAACGGATGAATTATCGGAAGAGTTCATTTTGTATTCTATATTGTGTTGAAATTAATTCTTAACTGTACCTGTTAAATTTAATGCAATCTCCTATGAACACGGGCGGGATATAGCTATACTTCCCCGCCCCGTTTTCAGACGATTCTACAATATCTTTCACTATTGCAGCAACTTATTCGCGAGGATAATCATAATTTATCATCCATTGAATACCATATCTATCGGTACACATTCCGAAGTATGCACCCCAAAATGTTTTTTCCATAGCCATACGAACAGTTCCGCCTTCTGAAAGTGCTTTGAAAATAGAGTCAGCTTCTTCTTCACTTTCTGCAGTGATTGAAAGATTGTAAAGATTACCCGGCTCAACTGTAAATCCAGATGATTCCAAAACATCGGAAGCCATCAGAACACTACCGTTAGGGAGAGTTAAAGATATGTGCATGATTTTGTTTTGATCACTCTCCGATAAATTTTCCATCCACGGTTGCGGAGGTGTATCTTTCATACGGGCTACCACACCGAATTCACCGCCAAACACTGATTTATACAAGTTAAACGCTTCTTCGGCTGTACCGTTGTAGTTCAAATAAGGATTGATTGTTGTCATTGTTATACTCTTTCTACATTGTTAATAATTAAGTACTATAAATATTTTTTGTTTTCCACACTAAACAGATTTTTCACGAACAGGAACATAAATTTCCATAGCAGATTCAGGATCGTCCATTCCCGTGAACCGCTCGTCATAAAGCTCCATATCGAAATCGAATGCTAATTCAAAGTTTGAAGCCGGAAGCCATTCTTTATAAATTCTTGTGTATAAGTCGGGAATACCGGAAACAATTCCTATATGTTCAAATACCGCATAACGTGCTGCCGGAATTGATTTGGCAACCATGATCATCGGAATGTCATCAAATGAACTAACTTCTACACACGGCATATAGAACCATTTGCTCTCACTCATGAATTCTTGTCCGTAGAATTCAATAGCATAGTTAACCGTCGGATTCACAACATTGGGAACATCATTAATTCTCTTTATAAATACATCCCAAATATTCGGGAAATCGGTTTGAGTCCCTGAGGTATAGATAGCGCATCCGACTACTTTTTTTGCACCAAGCTCTTTAAAAGTTGGCGACAGCATAGCTTGCCCTTTCCATTTGTTAAAAAAAACGTTAAGCCGATTAATTTCGGCATATCAAAAGCAAAATTACGACCCCTAACTGACAGCTCTATGTCAGTAATGAAAAGGTATCCTAAAAAAATAATGTGATTGATTTCATTCGAGGTGATATAATCATGTGAACACAAAAATACATCAAAAGTCCATAATCTGATTGTTCTGCATAAGTAATTTGTTTTCTTTATACGAATTTAGACTATTAATGCCCATTCTATAAATCTGCGTGGTGAACAATGCCACATAGTATGACATTGTGATTTCAAACCGTTTATTACCATTAGTATGCTTCAACTAAGCAAAAAAAACTCATTTTATTTGTAAAAAAACAATAACTGACATACAGTTGTCAGTAAAACTCCCTAATTTTGCCAAATATTTTATTATTTACAAACAAAGAGCTAGTATTATGGCAAATGCAATTACTATTGAAAGCGTCTCGAAAACGTATCAACGAGACAAAATGTCTGTGCCGGTGCTGAATAATGTATCATTAGAAATCCCGGAAGGTGAATTCATTGCGTTGATGGGTCCGTCAGGTTCGGGTAAAACAACGCTTTTAAATCTAATAGCAGGGATAGATCGCCCTTCTAAAGGACGAATTTTAGTTGGCGGTACTGATATCAGTACTCTCAGCGAAACTGCACTTGCCAAGTGGCGTTCATCAAAGGTTGGGTTTATCTTTCAATTCTATAATCTGATTCCTGTTCTTACTGCATTTGAGAATGTAGAGCTTCCACTTACTCTTACCAAACTTACCAAAGCTGAACGCAAACGTCAAGTTGAGCTCGCATTGTCGGTAGTTGGCTTGAGCGATAGAATGAACCATTATCCCAAACAACTTTCCGGTGGACAAGAGCAACGGGTTGCTATCGCCCGTGCGATTGCTTCCGATCCCTCAATAATAGTAGCTGACGAACCAACCGGAGACCTTGATAAGAAGTCTGCCGAGGAAATCATGACCCTGCTCACACGGCTGAACAAAGAGTTTAACAAAACTATAGTTATGGTAACACACGACCCAAGTGCAGCAGAACGTGCAACAATTACTCGTCATTTAGAAAAAGGCGATTTACTCGGATAATATAAAGGAGCAATAAAACTATGAAAATTCTAAAAATTATCTTCAAAAATGCCTTTCGTCATAAGCTGCGCGCTTTACTTACTATCGTAGGAATTTCTATTGCGGTAATGGCGTTCGGATTGTTACGCACGGTCGTAACGGCTTGGAATGCAGGAGTAGAAGCATCATCTGCCAATCGTCTCATAACTCGTCAGGCGGTTTCATTTATTTTCCCTCTGCCGTATGCAGACCGTGAACAAATTGCCAAAGTACCGGGAGTAGAGGTTGTTACGCCGTTTATGTGGTTTGGAGGAGTTTATATTGATAAAAAGAACTTTTTTTCCAGAATGGCGTGTGACCCTGAAACCGTTTTTGAAACTTACCCTGAGTTTTTAGTATCGAAGGAGAGCAAAGAAACTTTTATTAAAGAGCGTAATTCTTGTATCATTGGTGAAGCACTTGCAAAGCAATTCAATCTAAAAGTTGGTGACAATATGAATTTGGACGGAGATATTTATCCGGGAAGGTGGCAGTTTACGATTCGTGGGATTTATACTCCAAGGGATAAAACAGTTGATGCAACTCAGATGCTTTTTCACTGGCAGTATATTGATGAGAGAATGAAGGTCGAAATGCCTGAACGAGCCGGACAAATCGGCTGGTACGTTGTAAAAATCAAAGACCCTTCAAAATCAGCCGTTATTTCTGAGCAAATTGATGCCCTCTTTAAAAATTCACGCGCAGAAACAAAAACTGAAACTGAACGTGCTTTCCAGCAAGGGTTCGTTGCTTCTTCGGGAGCAATCATTTCCGGAATGAATATAATGGCTTTTGTGATCATCGGTATTATAATGTTGGTTTTGGGTAATACGATGATTATGTCTGCCCGTGAACGAACACGTGAATATGCCGTATTGAAAACGTTAGGATTTCAGGGGGGGCATCTTATCTCATTCATAGCCGGAGAATCGCTTATTATTTCAGTAATTGGCGGTGCGCTCGGTTTGGGAATTCTCTTTCCTTTTGTCGCTGCATTCGAAGCATTTATGCCTAAAGGGTTTTTCCCTATCTTCAACATTGAGAATTCAACTATCATTATTGCGGCTTCTTCGGCTTTAGCTGTTGGATTTGTGGCCTCAATTTTTCCAATCCAGCGTGCTTTGAAAACATCAATTGTCAACGGACTACGACATATAGGATAGAGTCCCTTTTTTGATATGAAGTTCAACTCTTTTATTTCTAATTAGCTATGAAAATCCCATTCAAATATATTATTCGTAATTTTTGGACACGGCGACTTACCACCTCAATTACTCTTGGTGGTATTGCCCTTGTCGTTTTTGTATTTGCTGCCGTATTAATGATGGCTTATGGCGTTAATAAAACCCTCGCCTCTACAGGAGCAGATGACAATGTTATCGTAACAAGAAAATCTTCTCAAGGAGAAATTTCTAGTATTATTGACCGCGAAACTGCCAATATAATTTTTTCTTTACCCGGTATTGCAAAAGCTGCTGACGGCAAACCAATTGCATCAGGAGAGCCGGTAGTAGTTATTAATCTTAATAAGAAAAGTGGCGGTTTAAGTAATGTTACTGTTCGAGCAGTTGCCCCTTCTGCCTTTGTGTTGCGCCCTCAGGTAAAACTAAAAGAAGGTCGTCTTTTTAACTTCGGTTCACGTGAACTAATTGTCGGCGAGTCAACTGCCAATAATTTCGAAGGATCAAATGTTGGTGGAAAAGTAAAGTTTGCCGGTGATGAATGGACAATTGTAGGTATTTTTGAAGCAAATGGCAGTGGCTTCGAATCTGAAATGTGGGGCGATGCAGAACAGCTTCTCGCTGCTTTTAATCGCAGTTCCTATTCTACCATTACTTTCAAACTTGCAAATCTCGATGCATTTGATGCAATCCAAACAGCATTTGCAAAAGAGCCGCGTTTGCAACAGTTCGAACCAAAAATTGAGAAAAAATACTTTGAAGAGCAGTCTGAAATGATGGCATGGTTTATCGGTATCTTAGGAATTTTCATTACTGTCATTTTCAGTGTAGGGGCGATGATCGGTGCTATGATTACCATGTATGGTGCAGTGGCGAACCGTACTGTAGAGATTGGTACATTGCGAGCGCTCGGCTTTAGGAGATCAAGTATATTAATTGCTTTTTTGTTTGAATCACTTACATTATCGCTCATCGGAGGGTGCATTGGCTTGCTGTTTGCTACCTCTTTGCAATTTGTAAGCATCTCAACTCTCAATTTCAGTTCGTTCTCCGAACTCGCATTTTCGTTTGCGTTAACATGGTGGATTATAGTTGCTTCACTTCTATTTTCCCTCTTAATGGGATTTGTCGGCGGGTTTCTACCGTCAATTCGAGCATTCAGACTTCCGATTGTCAATGCCCTACGGGCTTCGTAATTATCGGGTAATTCTAAATAAATGGCTTCTTCCGAGAAAACGATACCTCTTATAGCACGCACTGCGCAAATCGAAATATTGCGCAGTGCCCGTGCGCGTCTAAGCAAGAAGCAAGGAACACTCATATTCCTTCCTGCTGAATCCGGTTATGGTAAAACTGCTCTTTTGAAGGCGTTTGTTCATGAAACCATTTCGAAGACAGGAGCAGTAACGGTTTTAGTAGAATGTCAATCTCCTGTCGGAAATTTTCAAGTTGGGAATCTGCAGCCACTTCACCCATTTGTTCGAGTTTTGGAAGAATTGTCTGTAAATGATTCAAAATCTGCACACAAGAAACTTGTGTTTAATATCGGAATGTCGGTGTTAACCATATTGCCTTTTGTAGGCGACGCTATTTATGCAGTAAAGGAAATCGGAAAGGATGTACGGGATTTCAAGAAAGAAAAAGCAACTTCTTCTAAAACAAAAAATGTGGTTGGAGAAGTATTTGAGCTTTTAAAAGACTATTCATCCAAGAATCCGCTCGTATTATTCCTAGACGATATGCAGTGGAGCGATGCCGATTCGGTTGAATTGTTATCGCAGTTTGCAGAGCAAATAGCCGGCTTGCCGATTATGATTGTGGTGAGCTATCGCCCCAGTATGGTTAATGAACGGCTTCTACCATTGATGTCGCTTGTAAAGCAGTGGAAGCCAAACGGCAAGAGCATTATTCAATTTGATATTACTCCGTTCTCTGTTTTGGATATAGCGTCGGTTTGCGAGACATTACTCCCTAAATACAAACGTCATATTGAATTTGAACAGTGGCTTTGGAATAAATCCGGCGGAATTCCACAAATTGTAATCGAATTTCTCCATTATTTCGAGCGTGTTAGTCCGTTTGACGCTTCGGGGAATCTTTCTGACGAATTTTTGAAAGGTGAGTTAGTTCCGGCATCAGTCCATGCTGCCTTCGGTAAATTAGTCGAACTGCTTTCGGAAGAAGAACGCAATATACTCAGTTTATGTAGTGCCGAAGGTAATGAATGCACAGCATTTATACTTTCGCGTTTGATGAATACTGATATAGTTACCGTTATTAAAAAATTGAGGATTCTTCAACAGCGCACTGGAATTATTCACAGTATAGGGGCACACACCCGTTATGGAGTAAAAACAACAGTCTATCAATTCGGACAGTCATTTTATCAGCAGCATTTTCATAACCTCTTGGAATATGAAGAAAAAACCGCTATCCATGACCAAATTGCCATGCTCCTGAGCAAGCATTATGAAGAAGCGGACAGCCATACTAAACGATTAATTGCCCCCTACTTGGCAGCACATCATCACGAATCGGGAAATGATACTGCCGCACGTTCAATGCTCGCCGTTGCTGCCCAAGCTGCCGGAGAATTAGGAAGTATTGCGATTGCACAACAAGCTCACGAGCATTTTGTTGCAATCAATACGCCCGCATCTGAAAGTCCGGAGGTCACTCGTGAATTTAACACTCTGTTTAATTCAATTGAGGGTACTTCCATAACAAAAGAAGGTTCAGGTGATGATACACCTATATTAACCGTTGAAACTGATATTGAATCCGTTCAGGCGGATGTCATCACATTATATCACGAAGGAAGATTTGAAGACGCAGCAGAGCTTGCAGAAAACTCTCTCAATGATCTCCGACAATCGAATTCCGGCTATGCACGGCTTTTGGTATTAGCTGCCAAAGCACGCATAGAACTTGATGATATTACCAGAGCGCGTGAGCATTGCCTGAATTGCCTTTCTATCTTAGAGTCCTATCCGAATCTTGAAACCCATTGCATGGCTCTCAATACTCTTGCAATTATTTCTGTCATCGCACACGAAACAGCTGCCGGCTGGAGTTATCTGCATCAAGCCGCCGAAATAGCCACAAAACTCTCCAATGAATACCGCTTGCTCACCATTACCAACATTGCGCTTTTGATGCAGAAATCACAACCTCAAGAAGCTGCACGATATAAAAAGGCAGCAAAAGCACTCAGCAAATCCCTCCATTTTTCTCGTTTTGCTTTGGAAGCATTCGGCTGAGAACTCACACCTGAAACAGATACTGAAGTTTAAAAAAGTACGTTCGCGCAGAATGACGCAAAGCATCATCGTAATATTCCGTGCTTCCGGGCTTCTGCTCGTCATAGAAATTATGCCAGCGGTTTGTAGAACCAATATAAAATATTGAAAACGGGTTGAGCTTGTATGAGACCAGCGGCTCGAAGCTCATGTCATGGCTAAAACTGTCGTATTGCACTACAATACGAGCCGAGAGTTCACGGGAATGTTGGTAATTAAGACGGGTTCTAACTACCACTCCGTCAAAAATATTCTCACCGGACGGATAATCCAACCGAGAGTAATCTACATTTTGTTGAATATTTAAACGGTCAAGGGGTTTGAAAGTAAAGCTATAACCTACCGATAGCATTTTACCGAGGACAGGTACATCAATATTTCGAGCGATACTCCTCCCAACAGTAAAATATGCATCCGCCTGAAAAAGCTCGCTAAATTGAGTTCCAAAATTGCCGGACAAACGCCGTATCCCACCAAAAAAGATTGTGCGAAAACGTTCGCCGCTTATCAAGTATTCAAAGTTTATATTGGTTTGTCCGCTTAGTTGGAAGTTAATCATCGGTACCAGCCACCCGTCTTTTATCGTTCCGTCAAAATTCCAGATTCGCCCACCGCTAAAGCCCGGTTGCCAATTTTCTACAATTTTCCCGTTCGGATAGAATTTGTATGCAGTCCAAACCCCTGCTCTTCGTTGATTAGCTCTCGGTTCAAAACCTGTTTCTGCTCGAAAGCCGGGACTCATCATTGATGAGGTAAGCTCCATCTTAAAATTACGACCATACTGTTTCAAGCCAAGATATGAAGCAAACCCATTGAATTTTTCACCATCCAGATTGGCTGTGAATTGCCCTCTATTGAAAGTATCCGTGGTTGCAAGTACCTCCGGTTGGTTTGGCTCACGGGTGCTGCTTGCGAGGATTTGCCCTTCTAGTTGCATATTATCCCAAAAACGGTACATACCGTCAAATCCGCCGTTCGTGCTGAATCCGCCACCGTCATAATGCCTGTCGGTAATAATAGCACCAAGATTGGAACCGTCTCCAAATGAATGCCTTACACGTGCAATGTTTGTCAAACTTTTGGCAGCTATCCCGTAAAGACTGCGTTCTTCAAGCGGCACAATTACCGGCGTTTCTTCATCAAGTGCTGAAATTGCACCAAAATTTGTTTGCCCTGCCCCGCCTGTCAGTTTGACGGCAGTTATCGGATTATTAATCGAGCGGGAATACACGGCACTAATAAAAGTCTGGTATAAATCAGCACCCTCGCTAAAGAAAGTACGGCGTTCGGGGTAAAACAAACGGAAGGTGGAATTCACATCAATAAGGGCTTGGTCGGATTCTACTTGACTGAAATCAGGATTAAAAGTTGCCTCGGCGGATAAGTTAGAGCTGAACGGATAACGAATACTCAAGCCCACTTCCCCTTTGGCTCTACTATTCTGAAAATTTGCAGTAGGGTCAGTTCGTTCACCGGACTGAGAGCCGACAAGCGAAGGAAGAATCTGCAATGCTGAACCGGAACGAATATTGGTAATTCCCGTCATAGTACCGAACTGGCAGGGCCAGCACGAATTATTGCGGTCATTTTCCGTCCATGAAATCTGTCGGCGGGTTTCACGCGGATGAATCCTTAGAACTGTAAAATCCCATGATTGGACGGGTTTGTCAGGGAATCGCAAGCTGCTGAACGGAACAGCAATTTCGACTTGATAACCATTCTCGGTGATCATTCCTTTTGATTCAAATATTATATCGAGCGACTCATCCTCATTACCTCCATTCGTCCACCGCAAATCCCCTTGAATACCGATTGGATTTACAAATAGCTCATATGCCCATGCCGATGACTGATAGGTGTCGAGGATAATGCCAATAAAATCGTCCCTGAAAATACGGTCACGGTCTTGAAGTGAAACACGGATATCAGCAGGATTGTCGTACGCAATAAACGCCACGTATAATTTCTTATCATCATATCCGATAAACACTACCGTATTGACCGGCGGACAGGAATTATCGCCCGGCTTTACTTCACAGAAATTACCGGCAACTGCTGCCTCTTTCCACAGAGGTTCGTCAATTTTACCGTCAATTGTAATTGCATTTTCGGTGAAACGGGGTATGGTGATGGACGGCTTACGATTGGGAGCAAACGGTTTTTTCGCTGCAAGAGGTTCGTCTGCTTTTGCGATGTACTCTATAGTACACAGCGAAACCAATACTAGAATCACATTGAGTAGTAAGCATTTGAAGGAATTCATATTTACAGACATGATACAGTATTGACGTAACTTGTTTTTTTACAGTATTGAAATTATGGAGCAGACAGAGTTTTACTCGCAAAAATACTGCCATACTTGCAGCAACAAAACCTAATTAATGTTAAGGATAGGTTAAGGTTGGGGTAGGGCTTTTGTTTGATTTGGTGATATACTTTGGTTTTGGGGAAAAGTTTCCTTATTGGTTCTAACGAAGTGAATATTAATAGTAGATTGGCTAACATAAGTAAGTGCCATGACAAAATTAAGCCGTACCAATTAAATAGTGTCATTCAGAATGAGTCCTCGACTGAAGAATCTCCATAAAGCACTACAAAAACAGGACGGAACACAATACGAAATCATTAAAAATGGAACAGAGAAAAGTGAAGTACAGGAGTAAACTTTTGCTAAGATTCATTTAAATAATATAATCTCATTGTATTAATTACGGATACAATAGTATTAAATACGGGTACAATCTGAAAATAATTTCGTACTTTCGCACGTACCAAATACTAATACCATATTTTCAAACTGAACTTATATAGTAATCAAATGAAACGTTTTCTACCTATTGTATTCATTACCGCTTTCGCAATTCTGACTTCATTTCCTGCTTTTGCGCAAACCCTTCGATTGTATGATGTGGACTACAGCAAATTCCCCATTCTCCGCGGGAAATTCAATGCGTATGGCAAGCAAGGGTATCGCGAAGAACCGACTGCTTCTGAGCTGTCAATAACCGACATTTTAAAATCATCACCAGTAATTTCAGTAACATGTCCGCAGCAACCGGAGAATGTAGCACTTTCATCAGTGATTATGGTGGATGTATCCGGCTCAATGAAAACACTTTACTCAGGTGTCAGTGGCATAGACCTTGCAAAGGCAGCTGCCACTTCGTGGATAAACGGAATACCCCAAGGTTTGAGTGAAGGTGCTGTCGGGTCATTCAACAATCAAAACTTTTTCAACAAGGATTTTACAACCGACAGGCAGAAATTACTATCAGCACTTACCACATTACAACCGAATGGGGGCACGGACTATGATATGGGGATGCTTAAACCACTTGCAGGTGCTTTGCAAATCTCCAAACATTCAAAATATAAAAAGGTTGTCATCTACATAACAGACGGTCTGCCGAACTTCGAACCGAATGTAAAAGCGATTGTTGCAGAAGCTAATGCTCAAGATTGCATGATATTCGCGGTAACACTCGGACTTCGGTGCCCAAAGTCATTGAAAGATATTACATCGCAAACCGGAGGCATGTACTTCGAGAACATAACCACCCTGAAGGAAGCAGAAAGACTGTATCTGCAAATGCTACAGACTAGTCAGTCAGGCGAGCCTTGCGAAATAGTGTGGCGAAGCAATTCCCAGTGTGAAGCCGGCAACCATACTGCAACACTTACATGGCAAACCGTAAGCTCAAGTGTAAATTATTCCGTAGATAAATCAAATACGGCACAATTGGCATTTTCGCCTAAAAGTATAATGTTCAAATCACCGGCTCCGTTAGGTGTTGCACACGATACGACAGTAACAGTTACAGCATTATCAGCTGGTTTTACAGTTAAAAACATCACATCTACAAAAAGTGCTTTTGATATCATTCCGAAGCAGTTTACGCTTAATGAAAACGAGAGTAAGACTCTTACAGTCCGGTACACTCCAGCTGATAGCAACTACAATTGGACTGAATTCATTTTTGAAACGGATGTATGTCCTCAGCAATATTATGTAGGAGCAAGATTCGATACTAAAAAACCTGGACCACAAACAAGTAAACTGAAACTCTCCTATCCAAATAACGGCGAAAAGCTGGCAGCTGGAAGCGATGACACGATTCGTTGGAACGGAGTCCCAGCAACTGACGAAGTTAAACTGCAAATAAGCGACAACGCGGGGAAAACATGGAACACAATTGCTACCAAAGCAACCGGCTTGGAGTATAAGCACAGACTACCCACAAAATTCGGAACGGAATATATGGCTAGGGTATCGCAAAGTGTACGTGAATCTTCTAAGAGTGATAAGCCGGTTGACTGTGATGGTCATACTGGTGCAGTGTGGAAAGTGGATTGGAATCCTGAAGGAGATATGGTCGTTTCGGCAAGTAATGACGGGGTAGTAAGGATATGGGATACTCAAAGCGGAAAACTATCATTTGAATTTAACGGGCAAGTAAAATCGGTAACCGAGGCGAGATGGAGTCCTGACGGCAGTAAAATTGCCTTCATCGGGGAGGATAATTCTGGAATGGTTTGGGATATAGATTCAAGAACACAGATTGCAATCTTATCAGGACATAAGTATAGACCGACATCTGTGCGGTGGAACCCTTCAGGCAATTCAATATTGACTTCGGGTAGCGATGGGACGGCAATTATTTGGAATGCACAAACGGGAGAGATTATCCATGAATTTAAAGCATCCGGAAACGTATATACCTTTGCAGAATGGTCTCCGGACGGCACAATGATAATTACAAACGGACCGTCTTGGAGTGAAGAAGCTGACGTTTGGAATGTTGCCACCGGGAACCTTGTCAAAAGATTTAGCTTGCCATACGTGGTAAGTTATGTGGCGTTGAGTCCTGACGGCAGCAAATTTGCTGTTGGAGGCGAAAATAAGTTAATCACGATTTGGGATATGGTTACAGGCGATTCAATTTCTCTCTCAGGACACAATAGTTATATTTCGGGAATTGCGTGGAGTCCAGACAGTAAACGTCTTGTAGCTATAGGTGACAACTCGTGGGGGTCTGTATGGGAAATACATGACAGCTACGGAATACAGAATTTTATGTTCGATGGTGGTTCAGGTATGTTTAATAATGTGATATGGAGTCCTGACGGCAGCAAGATAGCAACGTCAGGCACTGATTTCACTGCGAAAATATGGAATGCTGATGACGGAACTGTAGAAGCTGTTCTTCAAGGGTATAAAGGTATTGTCACTCACATTGCTTGGAATCACGACGGAGGACAGGTAGCGACGTCAAGCAAAGATTTTTCCGTTAAAATCTGGGATATTGAACCGCCTTCAGCTACACTCCAAGCCGATGAATCCGACCAGCTGTTTTCGCTGGATTTGCCTACTCCGATGGTACGGGATGTAGATATGGGGCAAGTTTCGGTAGGTACTTCAAAAGATATAGTCGTTCAGGGTTATCTGCGCAACAGTGGGAATTTCCAGTATAGAGTGGATTCGGTAGTTTTAGTAAAAGGTCTCAATTCTGCTGATTTTACAGTAATTCCCAGACAATATCCAGTTATTGTACCTATTGGCGGGGAAGAAACCGGTGAGTTTTTATTTACTCCTTTGACAGCGGGGCTTAAATCTGCCCAAATTAAAATTTACACTCAAGCAGAAGTTCTCACAAAAAACATTACAGGTGAAGGAATTACTGATACAGTTCAGATTACTGGCGGAGTAGCTCTCTTCGGGCAGGTGGATGTAGGTACTGAGAAAGACCTCCCCAAAAATTATGCGATAAAAAATAACGGAGTGACTCCTGTATCAGTTTCGATCTCGGCAGCAGGTCCGAATACTCAGGATTATTCGATAGTCGGGGGTAATAGTAATTTTACACTCAACCCAGGGGAGTATATGCCGGTTGACATTCGATTTGCCCCAAAAGAAGTCGGGCGTTCGGCGGGAGGGTTGAATTTTGATTTCGGGAGTAAACGTGCGCCGGTTGTCAGGCAACTTTTTGGTGAAGGTGTGCCAAATTCGCCTCTGTTAGCCCTGTCATATTCCGTGAATATGGGTAATGTTGTATTAGGGAAACAGAAGGATTCGCTTGGGATTCTGATGGTTCGGAACAAGTCTGCGGTTCCGGTTACGCTTCAGACGGTTGAACTCGCTGGGTTGAACCCTGAAGATTTTATGATACTCAATAATAACCCGATGACGATTAAACCCAATCAAACAGTACAGGTGGGTATCCGGTTTGCACCAAAGGGTATGGGGTATAAATATACCGAAGTAGTATTCAATGCTGATGGTGCATTCTCCCCTGTTTCGGTATCGGTGATGGGCAGGGCAACTGATGAAAAGGGTAATACTCCGGCTCTGGCTTCAGCTTTGATAACAATAGGTAATGTTGCCGCACAATCGGATGATACGGTCTCAATTCCTCTGATATTGACAAAATCGAAAAACCTCTTTCTATCAAATGCTACAGCATTTACCGGTAAGTTAAACTATAACGGTGCTATGCTGGAGCCGGTAGGCAGTACCCCGAAAGCATCAGTAGAAAACGGGCAAAGTACAATCCCGTTCACTTTCCCAATAGAATTTACCAAGGACACACAACTCAGATATACATTCAGGGTAAGGTCGGGCATTGATTCTGTTACGGAAATTTCAGCTGAAGACGTAAGGGCAATAGGCGGTTCGGTTCTGCTAAGTATTGAAAACGGATTCTTCAGGTTGCTGTCTAAAAAGCAGTTGATGTTCGAGCAAATTCAACTAGGACCTCTAGCTCCAAATCCAGCCGGAAATGTTGCAGAGCTTACAATGAGAATAATAGAAAAAGGGATAACCAAACTCCGCCTTATTGATGCAAGGGGAAGGGTAGCCAAAACATTTATCAACGGTGAAATTGCTGTTGGAATGCATTCAATTCACTTGGATGTCAGTGATTTGAGCACGGGTTTTTACTTCTTACATCTGCAAACACCTACTCAAGAGCGAACAGTGCAAATGGAAGTTCACAGGTAGGGCTTTTAGCCATATGAATATTTCAACTTGAATTTTTCAAATCAAAAAGTTGTATTTATAACTTGAATACTGCAAATAATAAAATCCCGCTCTGGATTCCTCCAAAGCGGGATTTTATATTCTACCGAAGGCAAGTTTGGATTAATAATCCATTCCACCATGACCATGTGGCATTCCACCAGCCATACCTTTGTTTTCTTCAGGTCTTTCTACGATAGTTGCTTCTGTTGTGAGGAGCAAGCTCGCTACCGAAGCAGCATTCTCGAGAGCTACGCGGGAAACCTTAGTCGGGTCAATAACACCGGCTACGATAAGGTCTTCATATATTTCTGTGCGTGCATTGAAACCATAAGCGTCTGAACCTGCTTTGATATTATTCACAATCACCGATGATTCAAGACCTGCATTTGCAGTAATCTGACGAATCGGCTCTTCGATAGCACGACGGATAATCGCAATACCTGTTTGCTGGTCGTGATTTTCGCCTTTTAGATTATCTAATGCACTTACTGCGCGAAGATAAGCAACACCACCACCCGGTACGATACCTTCTTCAACCGCAGCGCGAGTTGCGTGAAGAGCATCCTCAACACGGGCTTTCTTTTCTTTCATTTCAACTTCGGTAGAAGCACCGATTTTGAGAACAGCTACACCACCCGAAAGTTTAGCAAGACGTTCTTGAAGTTTTTCTTTGTCGTAATCGCTTGTTGTTTTATCAACTTGCGCTTTGATTTCGTTGATACGTTTTTTGATATCGTCTGTTTTGCCTGCACCTTCAACAATTGTAGTATTGTCTTTGTCAATTGTTACTTTCTTGGCAGTACCGAGGTAAGCAAGAGTAGCACTTTCGAGTTTGAATCCTTTTTCTTCGCTGATAACTGTACCGCCTGTAAGAACAGCCAAGTCTTCGAGCATCGCTTTGCGACGATCGCCAAAGCCCGGAGCTTTCACGGCAGCAATACGAAGTGTTCCGCGAAGTTTGTTTACAACAAGCGTAGCAAGTGCCTCACCTTCGATATCTTCGGCAATAACTACCAAACCGCGACCTGATTGAGCAGATTTTTCGAGGATTGGGAGCAAATCTTTGATTGCTGTGATTTTCTTGTCATGGATGAGGATATATGGGTTTTCCATTACAACTTCCATTGTTTCAGCGTCAGTCACAAAGTATGGAGAGAGGTAACCTCTGTCGAATTGCATACCTTCTACAACATCCATTGTGGTATCTGTTCCACGTGCTTCTTCTACGGTGATAACGCCGTCTTTGCCAACTTTTTCCATTGCTTCTGCAATCAAATTACCGATGGTTTCATCGTTATTCGCAGAAATTGTACCTACTTGTGCAACTTCTTTTTGGCTTGTTACTTTGCGGCTCATTTCTTTGAGACGTTCAGTAATCGCTTTTACAGCTAGGTCAATACCGCGTTTCAAATCCATCGGATTAGCACCTGCAGTTACGTTTTTAAGACCTTCGTGAACGATTGACTGAGCAAGCACAGTCGCAGTAGTTGTTCCATCACCGGCTGCATCGCTTGTTTTAGAAGCAACTTCTTTTACCAGTTGCGCGCCGAGGTTTTCGATCGGATCTTCCAAATCAATTTCTTTGGCAACGGTCACGCCGTCTTTAGTAATTGTCGGTGAGCCGAATTTTTTGTCAATGATAACGTTGCGACCTTTAGGTCCGAGTGTAACCTTTACTGCATTTGCAAGCTGATCAACTCCGCGCTTGAGTGCGGTACGTGCTTCCACGTCGAATGTTATAACTTTTGAAGCCATAATTGTTTTCTCCTGAAATAAATTATAATAAAACTTTTTTTAATTTTTAGCCGAGTCTGCTGTTAGCGTCAGGCAGACATTACATCTTTACCGTTGCAAGGATGTCGCTTTCGCGCATCAAGAGCAAATCTTCACCATTCACACTGATTTCCGAACCTGCATATTTACCATACAATACATTATCTCCAACTTTTACCTGCAGAGTGATTACTTTTCCGTCTTCGGTAGTTTTGCCTGGTCCGGCTGCCACTATTTCACCGCGCATAGATTTTTCTTGCGCTGTATCGGGAATAATGATGCCGCCTGCGGTAACTGATTCCGGCTGCGAAGGGCGTACTAGTACGCGGTCGTGCAAAGGGGTTACTGTCATAATACTATACTCCTTAAAGAATAAATTAAATAAAAAACAATTGAGAAAGTGTGTGGCATAATGTTGCCGAAGTTTTTATAGTTGGGTATCAACGGATATTAGCACTCTCTATTGTAGAGTGCTAATATTTTTTGTTACAAAATTACGGAATTTGGGAAGGGAGAATCAAGTGAAATTTGGGTAATGGCGAACAGAGACGTGGTGAGCAGCGTGGTGAATCTAACGGCAAGAACAGAGTAAAGTTTTATTCAAGTCAAGGCAGTTGAATTTAGACCTTGAAGGTTTTCGAAAACCTTCAAGGTCTTGGGATGTAAAAAAATACAACTATTCATTGCACGGCTGTAAACAACCGAAAACTACAAAATGGACGTTGAGACATGCAATTTTATGTGTCAGGTCGGTTGCTACAACCGACCTTCCTACTAACCGTATATACGGAAAGGCAGTTGTAGCAACTGCCTTGACTTAGCTGTTTTTTTCTTGTAACATGGTAATGCAGGAGGTAAACAACTAGCATGACCTGCAGTTTTTTTTATACTTACGATACAATAGCTCAGGTGCAAACAATCGTTTCTACACATCCCCACGCAACTTACGTATCTTCTCCCGTGCTTCATTAAGAAGGATAGAACGTGGGTACTTGGCAAGCAAGTCGCTGAATGCTTGAATAGCAGCAGCTTTGTTCCCTTCGACGGAATACGAGTTGCCCATATCAAGCAATGCTTTATCACCATAAATGGTATCGGGGTATTTTGTAAGGAGTTTGGTTAGAAATTCACGGGCAGCCGGTAATTGGTTTCGGCGCATATTAATCGAGGCACATCTCAGCATGCTTTGCTCTGCTAAATCAGATTCAGGAGCTTTTTCAACGACAGCTTGGAAAAGTGCAATTGCTTCATCATCCTTGTGCTGACGTTCTTTAAGCTCGGCAGCAGCAAATGATTTGAGTGTGTCCAACGATTTTTTATTTTGTTCGATAAGGGTTAGGCGTTCTAACGCATCGTTTGATGCATCGCCCTCTGTTCGTGCAGCCAGAACAATATAATGCTCCTGCGCCGAATCAATTGCCCCGTGATAATACTCCAGTTCGGCGAGCAAAAAGGCAGCTTTATCCGCTTGATTGAGATTTGACTTTGAATAATCATGGACTGTTTGAGCGAAAACTTGTTCTGCTTCAGATGTTTTGTCTAGTATAATGTATAGTTCGCCGAGCTTTACCATTCCGGCAGCAACAACTGGAATACCCTTGTATTCTTTGATTAACCGTTTAAATTCTTTTTCTGCAAGTGAGAGGTCGTTCAACCGTTCAAAGGCAAGCAAACCGATATGATACTGACAATCTGCCGCCATTTGATGGTTTGTCACCTGAGCAATGATACTGCGGTAACGCTCAATTACTTCTTTCACATCCGATTCTGAAAGTGTTGCGGTATTTTGTAGACGGCTGTCGAGCGTACGTGCATAACCGTACAAAGCCGAAGGGAAATTTGGTGCGTTCTTTCCCCTGTCAATTACTTTACCATACGCTTTCAGAGCAATATCATATTGATTGTCGCGTGAAGTGATATCGGCGAACTCAAGCAATTCCCTACCCTGCAATGAATTTGCCCTATCAATTTTCTCCGAAATTTCCAGGGCTTTAGTATAATCTTTTGATTCACGTAAGAACCACAAATACAGTTTTTGAGTGGCATAGTCACCGGAATTAGCGGCATTTTCCAAAGCAGCACCGACAAATTCAATACCTTTGGGCGTAGCCATGAGCGCAGAAAGCCGACCTTGCGCAAGAGCGGAATTTTTGGATATTGAAAAAATTGTCATGACCTCACCAATACCCTTTTCATAATTACCGGTCGCTGCGTACAGCTGCGACAGCTCATCGGCAAACGCAGCAGGGCGTTCAAGTTTCTTGCGTCCGTATAATAATGTTGAAATTGCCTTTTCGGAAAGACGGAGAGCAGTTTGTGAAGTGGCTATATATTGATAGTCAAGTTGATTTTTGGTTGCCATGGAAAGTGCAGTCTCCCATGATTTTTCAGCTTCTGCCGTTTTGCCGGTGCGCCAAAGTAATTGTGCTTGAAGGGAGTAGAGTTCAAGTGATGGATATTTTTTGAGGCGTTCCTCCATGAGCGGTACAAGGGAAGAATACTGTTGCAATCCTGAAAGAGACCGTACAACCCCTTGAAAATTCAGGTCGGTGGGTGAGCTAGCATACAGTTCTTGATAAATACGGGCTGCATTACGGTAATCACCGTTCTGTTCATATGATTGCGCAAGTTTGTATTTGTCACCAACTTTTGGTGCGATGACAGGTTGCTGCGCTACAGCAAATGATGATAATCCTGCAAGAATAAGTACTATCCACAAAAAGCGTAAAGGCATATAATTTCTCAGATGATGCAAAACTGATGGAGTAACCTTTTACGGTCAGGAAATAGTTTTATTGCAATTCATGGAATTGGCTGATGTATGAAATTAAAACGTCGAACCAAAAGATTCGACGTTTTTAACAACCTATTTACTGAACTTATTATATCGAGAGCATATTTATTCCAACACTAACGGACGAACAATACTATATTCCCCTGAGGCAAGCCGAACGAAATAAACACCTTGAGGTAGATTTGGTTGGATAAAATTTACTTGGGACGTTGAAGCTCCCCCACGGGAAACAGCAGCAAGTTCGGAAGAAAGGTCGGCAATTTTCCGACCGATAGTATTATATACTATAAGTGTAGCATTGGTTAAAATTTCCCCGCCAAAGGTAATCGAAACAGGCAGTGTTGTAGAAGGATTTGGCTCGATGGATAATGAAATCGAACCCTCTTGAGGATTGACAAGCCGCATCCCGTCTTTGGGATGATGAAATACATCCGTCAAAGTAAAGACTGCAGATTTAACACCGTTATTTCCGGCAATAGTATCCCCTGCGATACCAATCCAATGGAATTCAAGTATTTCAACCGGTGTTGACTCAGCGTCACCTAGACCGGCAACCATAGGGATTGATGCAAGAGTGTCACCGTTGCCTTGCCCAGAATAGCTTCCAGTTACAGTAATAGTCTGGAATCCGTTTTCGATTTTCCCCCTTTGTGATTCTGCCTGTGGCGTCAGGAGAGTTGCGTTGAAACGTAATGTGGCTGAGTAATGGTCAATTCCAAGTGTCTCAATACTTTGTTTTGCTTTTATTGAGTCCAAAATTAGCGGGAGATTGACTACCTCACCTGAGTTTGCTGAAATATTGACTGTACTTACTGCCGATGATATTGTTGTTGTATTGACCATATTCATTCCGCCGATGTAACCATAAGAATCAGCCGAACCATACCCAAACACATAGATTCCGATACCTTCGTTTGCGGTAATTGAGTGTACCCCATCACTAACAGCAATTGTTGCATACGAATATGTTGAATTTGGTATTGGTGTAAATGGTGATGCAGTATTCTTTCCGTCAAGTCTGATTGAAGAGATTGCTGTGTTAGGAGCTACGACAATAACATATTGTTCTTCATAGACTAGAGTAGTTCTTTTTCCCAGCCAATCCATAGAAATTGTATATGCCTGTGAATTTATCCAACGATACGATTTCAGAAACTGCTCTGCAGGAGGAACAAGCATCATAAATGGATCGCTTATATACTGACCGGATCCAACGGTTGATTTTTTGAACAATGCAACCATTATTGGTTTAGTTGCAGATATGGTTGCAGCTCTTAAAAGTCTGTTTTCATATATTTGTCCTGCATTAAGCACAATTATATTTCCTGTATTAATAGAAATTTGTGTACTATCATGAGCCGCAAGTATTCTATATATATCAGTACTGTTACTTCCTGTACCGGTATTAGGTTCAGGGAAAGGGACTAAAAACGCATCGTATCCCCAAGTATGAACCGGAATCATTTGCTCTATAAGAAAATCACGAGCTCCGTCTCTATCATACGGGATAGATGCACGCTGATGAGAACCGACTACAGCAATCGGTTTGTCAGATACTACGTGAGTACCCGTTAAGTCATCATTGGATGAAGTGCTTGCTTGCACTAAATACGTCTGCCCTTTCTGTAGTATGGTAGTAATTGATTGCTGATTTTTTCTTGAAGTACGATTTGTGGAGAGCGTAATATTAACTGTAGTTCTATCTTGAGAAGCTATGATTGCAAATTGTGAAGGTGTTCTAGGGTTGATATCATTGCCGGTATTGTCAGAATTGTATGACATTATATAATAATTCATTCCCAAAACATTTGTAGGTAGCACTAAAAAAGCATCGCTGGTTTTTGTAGCTTTACTCAATGCATACACAGTTACTTGACTGTCTGTTACCACATGAAAAGCTCTATCAGAAGGAGTTTCGGAGTAAGTACTGAAAAGTTCGTAGTCTAAATAACTGACAACATAAGTATAAATTTTTTTGATATCGGGAATCTCAAATGCTTTTAGCTGTTTCCCTCCGAATGATATAGTGCCCTTTGTTGGCTTTTCAGCACCTATATAAATGTATAATGAATCCTGATTACCCCCCACATGAATATTCGGAGGGAACGTAAGCCAAAAGTCGTTGCCTCTCGTATCAAAATCTTTAACTTCCGCAGAAAATAAGTTTATGCCGGATAGAATGGCAATTATAAAGAAACAAATAAATAGTCGCATAGCTGTATGATGATAATTACATAAAAAAAGTAAATTCCTGTTTTTTTTGTGGTGAGTAACGCTCAAAGTGGAGAATATTCAACAAAAAAACCCGAAAAGGAGATAATCAGCACATCGTGCAAATTTCCCACAAATTTCGGTTGCTGTAGGGAGTAACCATACTTTTATGGAACTTGTTACCAAGAAGTCATAAAAAGGTATGATTTTTAACAAAAAAAAACTGACTTGGCACATTGATTGCCCACCTACCATCAGTAATAACTTTTAATTATGATTTTCAATTCAATGTTTGGAAGAAAAATTATATTAGCTTGGTTAGCATTCTGCATTATCGCTGCGATTTTGGTAGTTGGCTGCTCTGCACCGAAGTCCGCTTCTTCCGTCAATGCCCCCTTACCTCCGCTTGCTTCAATGCTCCATGAATTGCCACCATTACAGCAAAGCATTTCACAATCGGACACCATTACAGTACAATCCGCCCCTCGTAAAAGAATCCCTACCCTCCGTGAGCAAATGCAAGTATTTGAGAATCGCCAAGCGGTAACCGAGAAAAAAATTGATTCGGTGGCGAAAGAACTATCAACAGTGAAAACGGAAGTAGAAGTTTTGAAGAATAGTGTCTCCGGTACATTTCAACCCAAATCATCAGCAAAGGCGGGACTTTCCTCCCAAACTAATGATGATAGCGATGAAATAGTATCCGATGAAGTTGCTCCGAAAGCCAAAACGAAGCCAACTGTAAAAACCAAACCTATAAAACCCAAAGAAACTGCACTCAAAAAAACAATTGCAACAAAGGAAGAAGTGAAAAATGAGGATGTAATTAAGCCGGATGAAAAGCCACAGAAACAGGCAGAAAACACAAAAAACGATACTGCGACTAAACCTGTCAAACCCGGCTCGCTCTATCATTCGGCAATGAATTTGATTTCCAAGAAACAATATGACCAAGCAATTATCTTATTGAACGAAACTCTAAAAACTGAAAAGAACCCCGAAACTTTGGCAAATTCATTTTACTGGCTTGGTGAATCATATTTCGGTACATCGAAGTTCGACCAAGCAATATCTAATTTCCAAAAGGTACTTACATACAAAAACTCGACGAAATCGGACGATGCTCAATTGATGATAGCCGAGTCATATCAACGCCTAGGCAAAAAAGATGAAGCGAAGAAAGCATTCCAAAAACTGGTGGATTACTACCCTACAAGCGAGTTTGTGCCCCGGGCAAAGAAGATGCTCCAGCGATTGTAATTTACTTTTGACTGAGAAACACGTTGTAATTTTAGCTGAGCATTTTCAAATCCACTGCCTTATCATAACTTTACCAAAAAACTATCACCGTTGGCTATTGTAAATAACTTCAATACTGTCAATCAGCCAAAAAAAGTAAGAAACAAACCAATTTTCTTCGTTATTTTTGCTTCTAAAGTACCGCAATTCTTTTATTGCCCTTATATCCTACCTACATACTTTGGGAGAATGATTTATGATTCGTGCAGTCATATTCGACCTTGATAATACACTCGTTGATTTTATGGCGATGAAACGACAGGCAGTTGATGCTGCTATCGGGGCAATGATGGACGCAGGTATGAAACTCACCCATGAACAGATTAAAACTCACATTGATAAAATCTACAACGAGCAGGGTATTGAGTACCAAAAAGTATTCGACCAGCTTCTTCACGAATTATTAGGTTATGTAGATTTTCGGATTCTCTCCGCCGGTATTATCGCCTATCGTCGTGCACGCGAAGCCGCATTAAAGCCCTATCCCCATGTTACGGCAACATTGATGAAATTGGTAAAATCAAACGTAAAACTCGCGGTAGTATCCGATGCCCCTGCCCGTGAAGCATGGCTCAGGTTATGCTATATGAACTTTCACCATATCTTTGATGTGGTTGTTACGTTCGATGACACAGGGGAACGCAAGCCAAGTCCCAAACCGTTTCAGATGGCACTATCCAAACTGAATGTCCTGCCGCACGAAGCAATCATGATTGGTGACTGGGCAGAGCGTGACATGGTGGGCGCAAAAAATGTAGGGATGGTAACTGCATTTGCCAGATATGGCGATGTATTCGGATCGCAGGAGGTACAGGCAGATTATGACCTTAAAGATATCAAGCAATTACTTGAAATACTTACTGAACATAATAAACACTAAGTAGGAAGAAAACGCTGCTATGGCTCAGATTATGCAAATCCTACCTATTCAAACTAGGATCAATGATACCGATATAGTTATTAGACTAATTCAACCAAACGATTCATTTGCCGAAATGACCGAAATGCTTCACCTGTCCTATCGCCGACTGGCTGAGATGGGTTTGCGTTTTTTGGCTACACATCAAGGGGAAGGTATCACTCGTGACAGAGCATTAACAAATGCACTGTGTTTAGTAGCCCTTGGTAATAACAAAATCATCGGAACAATTACTCTCAATTATCCCGGCTGGACCAAAGGAACTGCATTTTACGCACAAAGCCATGTTGCCCATTTCGGACAGTTTGCAGTTATTCCAGAATTTCAAAAAAGTGGCTTGGGGTCATTACTTATGGATACGATAGAGCAGATTGCCTTTACAGCACTTGGAACAACCGAGCTTGCGCTCGACACCTCCGAGCACGCCCATCATTTATTAGAGTACTACAGTAAACGCGGCTATCGCTTTATTGAATATGCTCAGTGGAACGAAGTAAATTATCGCAGCAAAATACTCAGTAAACGTATTGAAGACTTTCACACATAACCCAAAACAATATCGCTTTCTATATTCTTCATAATTATTCAACAGTATGCTTCAATTTCTCCGTCTTTCACTCCTACTCTTTGTGATTGCCAATTGCTTATGTCTTGCCCAACAGCAGCGTGGATATGTACCCCATCAAACCCTCGAGGCATCACTTAAAGAAATTGCATCACAGCACGCAGCAACCGTAACAATGAATGAGATAGGAAAATCTGCCGGAGGGCGAACAATCTATGCGGTTGAAATAGGCACTGGAGAACGCATCGAAAAACCCGCTCTGCTAATTATTGCCGGCACTGAACCTGATGATATGGCAAGTACTTTTGCGGCGACTGAGTTTATACGTTCAATGACATCGGACTCTCTCAAATCGCTTTTAGAGCAGGTAACTGTATATGTAATACCCCGACTTTCACCGGATGCCGCCGAAGGATATTTTTCCACACCAAAAATCAGCAGACACGGTAATGCACAAGCTGATGATGCAGACCGCGACGGAGCAACAGACGAAGACGGTGCCGAAGACCTCAATGCAGACGCACAAGTAACTATGATGCGCGTAACAGACCCTTCCGGCGAATGGATGCTAAACCCGGAGGATTCGTCACTTCTGAAAAAAGCCGATAAACGTAAAGGAGAAATCGGACAGTACCGTTTATTTTCGGAGGGAAAAGATAACGACAACGACGGCAAAGTGAATGAGGATGAAATAGGCGGGACAAACATCAATAGGAACTCCACATTCAAATACAAACCGTATCAAATTGACGGCGGCGATTATCCATTTTCTTCACCCGAAGCTCGCGCTTTAGGTGAATTTCTTTTTGCACACAATACTATTTTGGCAGTTTTTACCTTTGAATATTACGATAATATCACTGAACCATGGAAAATTGCAACACCTGAACAGCAAACAGGAAATAACTTTGCCCCCGATTCGGCAAGCTATTCACAAGTTGCCACACTTCTCAAAAAGCATATTCAATTCCCGTCCAAAGCAGAACCGCCAGCAGGTGATATTGCTCAATGGGTATATTATCACGGTGGTCGTTTAAGTTACTGCGCTCCTGCGTGGGTATATCCTGCGTCTGTAGCCGACACCACAAAAGATGTCTCTAAAAAACCTTCAGATGACAAAAAAAGCTCAATGGACCTTGAAATACGTGCATCAAAATGGATACAAAAGTTTACACCTGTAAACTTCACCCCGTGGAAACGATACGAACATCCTGATTTTAAAGACATGAACGTAGAAATCGGCGGTTTCGCTCCGTTTGCCCTGCACAATCCCCCTGCCGACAGTTTGGAATCTGTTGCAACGGGAGCAAGAAACTTGTTGATTCAACTAGCCAGAATGATGCCCGTACTATCGGTTGCGCAGCCAAAGGTTGAACCGCTTGGCAATGATGTTTTTCGGATTACTGTTTCGATAACGAACAACGGCAAATTACCAACTCATACTGTAGTCGGGAGGCAAATAAAAGGAATACGTCCACTCCAAAGTAAAGCAGAGCTTGCCCCGGGGCAAAAAGTTTTATCCGGCAAGGCAATTCAACTTTTCCCTGAACCGTTAGCAGCCGGGGCGACTACCCAGCATATTTTCTTAGTGTCCGGAAAGGGCGATATTCGTTTTACTATAGGATGCCCTACCGCAGGGTTTGTAAAAGCAAGTGCAGCAGCTAAATAAGCATTTTAGCATGAGTTTCACACTATTAGTTAAAGTTAATAAATATTTAATCCGTACAGAAATAGGTCGTTTTGGGTGATTTTCCAACAATGGAATCGCATACAATATGACTGTTTATGATACCGTTCAATGTAGCGCACTCTCGCACCGAATCAATCACAACAATACTATTTTACAACAAGTTACACTGGTTAATCATTCCAGCATTTCTGAAAAATACCGCATAAAAGTACTACACCACAGTACAAGTATCAAATCTTCACAATGAGGACTTACTGCAGCATATTAAATCTAAATGAAAAACAATTAAGTTGATTCATACCGTTAGAGTTCGGAATTTTGTATTCAATAACACTTCTAATCACATTATAGGCAGTTCTGTTCCGATGGGAGCATCTTTACAAACCACACTTCTCGGTTCGAAAAATTCACGCCTCTTCATTTTGGATTTAGCACGTTGTATTGCAATGATAATGATGGTTCAAGGGCATACAATTGATGCCCTTACTCATCCACAAGTCCTTAATACCGCTGAGTTCCCTTGGAATATTTGGAATTTTATCCGGGGCTTGACAGCACCTATTTTCCTTATGGTTTCAGGTGCCGTTCACGTGTTCGCTATGAAACGTGAGCCATCCGGCAGAATGAATAACGACACAATGATACGCCGTATTCGATGGGCTTTGATACTAATAAGCGTAGGATATTTATTAGTTTTTCCGGCGAACCGGATATTTGACCTTCCTTTTTTAAATTATGATGCTTGGAGATTATTTTTTCAAGCAAATATTTTGCAATTGACCGGATTATCACTCTTGTTCGTAGTATGGGTTTGCCGCAGTTTCTACTCTGTTCGTTCTCTTGGAATTGCAGCATTAATTATTAGTCTTTCAATTTTCATTCTTACTCCGTTTGTTCATGCTGTTCATTGGTTTCAGTTTTTACCCGAACCGATAAGTGCATTTTTATCATATCAACATGGTTCATTGTTCCCTATTTTCCCTTTTGCAGGTTTCTTGTTTATGGGTGTGAGCTTGGGGGCGTATTTGAAGCAGTTAGAACCGGCAGAGCGAGATAATTTCCTTCTCAAAAAGAGCGCAATTATTGGACTTGGTTTGACTTTTGCAGCAGGAATCGCAGCATTCGCTCTTAGCAAACTGCCTCTTCCTCAGCATGATTTCATGATGTCGAATCCTGCCTTCATGCTGATTCGGGTGGGACTTATCTTCATTTTCTTCTCATTAACTGCGTGGATGCATAAAAAACTCTATCGGTTTCGTGAACTGTATGCCTTCTTCAGCGCAAAATCTTTCCACGTGTATATTCTTCATTTGATTATCATTTACGGTACGCCTTGGTTTTCAAGTTTTGGAAGGATATACGGAAAATCTCAAAGCATTGAAGTTTCTGCTCTCGCAGCGTTATTAGTTATTGCGGTTACGCTCTCTTCAATTTACCTATTGGAATACATACAAAAGAACGTTTATCGTGCTCCGGAAATCATTCGCTTTTCACTCGGTACAATTATAGTCTATGCGCTTCTGCGGTAAGGAGAACTTGACATAACTTTCATAAAGAAAAAGCGAACAGAATTGTTCGCTTTTTCTTTATGAATTCAGTGCCTGCCGGACAACAACCTATCATGGAGACATCAAAATAACAATACCGGATTTTTTATCAAAAAATGTGTCTTAACCTTCCCTGACGCAATAACAATTCGCTGTTTACCGTCCCAAATTCTCTTTTAGGCAAGGTAATTGCATAGCCAACTGAAGACTTTCAACGACTAAATTCCCATATCCGATAACAATGTACACAATTAGACTTCCAAATTTTGAAGGACCTCTCGACCTCTTGCTGTTTTTTATTCGGCGGGATGAACTTAATATTTATGATATTCCTATCGCAAAAATCACAAGTGACTTTTTGGATTATACCCGACTCATCCAGATGTTCGACCTAGAGCTTGCAGGTGATTTTTTGGTAATGGCATCTACTCTTATTCAGATTAAAACATTGATGCTGCTTCCGAGCGAACACATAAACCCTGAAACAGGTGAAGAAGAAGACCCGCGAGCATTACTGGTGGAACGCCTCTTACTGTACAAGCAATTCAAAGATGCTGCAGTTGACCTCGCTGTCCGTGCCGATGAAAAGAAATATCATTTCTACCGTACCTATTTTGAAGGCGAGCAAACACATCTAAATTATAATGACTCGCTTAAAAATGCAACACTGTTTGATTTGCTCCGTGCTGTGAAACGTGCACTCGACAAAGCACCGGTTGCGTCTAAGCAACATATTGTTGAACGTCAGTCGGTAACCGTAGATGAAAAAATCGAATATATTACATCGTTGTTGCGCTCTAAAAGAAATGTTCGTTTTATTGAACTCATAGCCGACCTCCCCAAAATGCACATTGTTGTAACATTCCTTGCACTTTTGGATTTAGTAAAATTGCAATTGGTATGGTTACGTCAAGATGACAACAGCGACGATCTTGTAATTTCAGAACGTTCGGGTTCTGAAACGATTGCCGAATAACTGACTGTTTAATACTAAATTCATACCTCAATTTTATTACAATTCTATGCTTATCCGTTTAATAACACTAGTCGTTTTATTCTGTAGCTGCCCCGTTCTTACACTCTCTCAAACACCGGAAGCAAATTCAATTGTAGCCAAAATAAAAGATAAGTTCAAACAAGTCAAAGATTTTGAAGCGGATATAAATGTGAAAGTAGATGTGGAGTTTCTGAATGCACCTCAATCAAAAGCAAAGTTATACTTCAAGCAGCCCAATAAGACCAAACTCGAATCCACAGGATTCGCGATGCTGCCCAAACAAGGTATGGGACTTCCGGTAGCCACGCTTTTATCAGGCGAATACACTGCACTCTATAGCGGAAAAGAATCAGCGAACGGCAAGAATCTGACTTTAGTTAAAATCATTCCGGCATCAGATACAGGTGATATTATTCTTTCTACTCTGTGGATAGATGAAAGTCGTTCTGTGGTTGAAAAGATTACTTCTTCTACTCGTCGCGGTACGGTTCAACTCGAGTTCACCTATGGCGAGCATAGCGTACTCGGACTCCCCTCCACAATGAAGATACTGTTTGATTTACCGAATTTCTCACTTCCAAAGACACTTACCGGGGACATCAGCAGCAATTCAAAAAAAACGCCGCCTTCCAAACAAGTGAAAGGCAGCGCAACGCTTACTTATTCCAGGTATGCAATCAACAAAGGATTACCTGATAGCATTTTCAACGAAAAGAAGAAATAAAACTAATCCTTCATTTCAGCTAATGCTGCTCTTATTTTTTCCATTATTTGAGTATCTAAAAGACCGTTGGAATTCCAGAAGTGAACCTTTTGAGTTACATACTCCTCAAAACCGCTAATTTCAGTTGTTAACCGAATATCAGTTGATTCATCATCCTTTTCTTTGATGATAAATTTAAATTGAGCACGACCCGAAACCCATCTTCCTGCACGAATCGTCGGTACTACTCCGTATTTTTCCAATCTATCCAATGTGCTATCTTCTCCGGTAATAAATATCCAATTTTCTGTGCGAATATTCCCCTTAAACAAACCGTTTTCAGCTTCGGATTTCTTCTCGGTTTCTACACGGCAATTGATTGTTTCCAATGCTTTATGAATTGCTTTCCATACAGTAGGAAACGGTTTTTTCAAATTTTCTTCGTGAACAAACTCAGGTGTTTGATCTAATTGAGCAAATGCCATATTGCTACTGAAAAGTGCAGCAATTGTTACAACTAACAAGACAATATTTTTTTTCATGCGTATCGAATCCTTACTGGTTAGATAAAATAGAATTGTAGAAATATCAATGTTTAATTCATGCGCACAGAAACCACACGCGACACACCTTCTTCTTCTTGGGTCACACCGTAGAGAATATCAGCGGCTTCCATCGTTTTTTTATTGTGGGTTATTATCAGAAACTGTGTATTCTCGCTAAATTTACGAAGAATTTGTAAATATCTTTCGATATTTGCATCATCCAATGGTGCATCTACCTCGTCTAATATACAAAACGGACTTGGTTTTTCAAGGTAAATTGCAAAAAGTAGTGCAATTGCAGTGAGCGTTTTCTCTCCTGCGGAAAGCAATTCAATGGATTGTGGACGTTTACCTGCCGGTTTTGCGATAATATTTATTGAGGCATCCAGAGGATCGCCGTCGTTTATAACCAAATTCGCTTCACCACCGCCGGGGAACATCATTCCAAACAAATTCTGAAAATGCCCTCGAATACTCTCAAATGTTTGAGTAAATTTCTGCTGGGCAGTTGTGTTAATTTCCAAAATTGTTTCATGAAGCGTTTTTTCGGACGTAAGTAAATCATTCACTTGAGTTGTGAGGAAATTAAGCCGTTCACTTTCCTTCTCAAATTCCTCTAAAGCAAGGAAGTTGACGTTTCCAAGCGACAGCAATTTTGATTTCCTCTGTTTATGTAGTGTTTGAGTTTTGACAAGATCAAATTCATCTTCCGGTTGACAGGTTAATTCCTCAATTGTCAGTTTCAATTCATCTTCCGAGCGGCGTATGAGATGTTCAATCGAAGCCCTTAATTGACTTAATCGAAGCTCAGCTTCATGCACAATGGCAGTATGTTTCTCATATTCACGTCTGCAAAGTCGCATTTCCTCAGCTACAGTATGATACCGTTCTTTGAGTGTATTTGCTTTTGTGGTAAAGTAATCGAATTGCGCCTTTGCTTTGCCTCTTTCTTCACGTAAGATGGAGAGTTCGCTGTCATTTTTAGCAGTTGATGAGCTAAGTTCTTCCATATTTCGAAGAATTGTTTGGATTTCCTCGCTGCGAGATTTTGTACGCCGTTCAGCATTTGCTGCTTGATCTTCAAGGCGTTTCTTATCACTTTGCAGTGATTTTTCTTCGTTTCGAAGCTGCACAAGTTCGATCTCTGCGCTACGAACTTTTTGCTCAAGTTCTGATAAATAATTTTCGGAATCTTTTACCTCTTGATACAGCGAAGAGCGAATTTCATTTGCATTATTTTTATGGGTAATCGCACCTGTTATTTCATCCAAAATACCGGTATGGGACTCTTCTTCCGTTTCGACATCATGTGTAAATTTTCCGTGAGCTTCCCGTTGCTGTTTTTGCGCTGATTCCAATGCTTCAGTACGGTAGCGAATCTGCGAAAGCGACTGTTCAAACGCATTTTTCTCAGATTCTGTGCGCCGAATGGCATCAGCATATACGCGAAGATTAATTCCGTCATGTTCTTTTCTTGCAGTTTGGAATTTTTGCTCATTATCCGATATCACTGTCTTTAATTCATCAATTTCTTGTTGCAAAAGACCAATTTGCTCACGTTTACCAACGGCTAATCCTTCTGTTTTAGAGCGTGCCCCACCACGAATTATACCTGCTCGAACCACTTCTCCGGAAAGTGTTACTGCTTGATCGGCAATCTTGTTTTCAACTATCTGATATGCTTTCTCCATTGTTGAAACAACAAGAGTTTTACCTAAAAAACCGCGAAGTATATTACGCAAAACATCATCAGTACGCACAATCTCACTTGCCCAACCAATTACATCATCATTTATCTCCACTGCTTTCGGAGCAGACAAGTCAGGAGCATATTCACGGCAAATGAAGGTAGCTTTCCCCTTTGAATTTTTACTAAGAGCAGCGCATCCCTGTTCTGCATCTGAACGAGTTTCCACTACAAAATAACGTCCCGCTTCTCCCAGAGCCGCTTCTATTGCTACTCGATAGTTTGCATCTGCTCCTACTAATTCGGCAAGCAATGCTTTATCGGCTGCGGGTTTCCACTCTTGTGTTTTCATCAAGAAAACGGATGATTCGGATGTATCCATCAGTCCGCTTAGGAACTCAAGCGAAGCAGATTTATGCGCCAAATCACTCTTATAATTACCTATGCCTGATTGCAGCATATCCATTTCCGCACGAAGGGCAGATTGGCGCTGATGAGCAAGCTGCGAATCTTTTTCTGCAGTACGGATTGCCTTTTCTATTGCTTCACGACGGTGTTCCTGCTCCGCAGCACGATCTTTCAATTCACTTAGAGTTGCTACAGTTCGTTCAGTTTCAAGTATGTTTTCGTTGATTCGTCTGCGGAGTCCGGTAAGTCGTTCTTGATGACGTTCATTCGTTGTTTGCAAACTTACTACGCGATTATTCACTTCAATAAATGTCGAATCAGCGACCCGTAACTTTTCACGTAACACTTGAACATTCTCGCGAACAGTATCCCGTTTTTGGCGGTAATCATTAAAATGCTGATCAGCAGATTTTAGTTTATTTTTAATTATCTCAAGCCGTTCTGTCAGCTTAGTCATATTCTCAGAATGGAATATTCCTGAACGGTCAGACTCTGCTTGCTCCTTAGTAAGTCGCACATGAGACTGTTCGAACGACATTCGACGTTCATTTGTCACTGCATTCTGCTGAGATAGCTGTGCAAGTGATTGATTGAGCTTGCTCTCTTGCTCTTGCGCAAGTTGGAGTTGGTAATTTACACTTTCCTGTTCCTGCTCGGCTGCTGAAAGTATTGCTTCAGATTGCTCTACAACCGTTTTTAATTTCTGTTTATCGGAAACAAGCGATTCAAATTCTGTTTCTTGGGTTGCAGAGATCTGCTTCATTGTAAGAAATTCATGCCGCAGAAGATCTATTTCCAGAAGTCTGACTTGCTCCAACAGCTCGTTATAGAGACGGGCTTTATCGGCTTGTCGTCCTAGCGAGGCAGTATTTTTACGTACTTCGAGCAGAATATCCTGAACGCGCGAAAGGTCTGTTTGGGTAGAATCCAGCTTACGTTGTGCTTCACGGCGACGTGCTTTATATTTAGTAACCCCGGCGGCTTCTTCGAATAAATGACGACGTTCATCGGTTCGGTCACTTAATATTGACTCTACCATTTTAAGTTCAATTACCGAATAGGCATCAGCACCCATTCCGGTATCCATAAAGAGATCAATAATATCACGGAGCCGACATTGAGTTTTATTCAGCAGGTATTGACTTTCGCCATTGCGGAACAAACGGCGGGTTATGGTAACTTCAGTGTATTCAACCGGTAATATCTTTTTATTGTTTTCAATGGTTAGTGACACCTCAGCCATCCCTAACGATTTACGAGTGCGCGTACCGTTAAAAATTACATTTTCCATTGAATCAGAGCGGAGAACAGCAGTTTTTTGCTCACCCAATGCCCAGCGGATAGCATCCACGATATTAGTTTTACCACAGCCATTCGGACCTACTATGGCGGTAAGCCCATCCGTGAAACTCAGGAGTGTTTTCTGTGAAAAAGACTTAAAACCGACTATTTCTACTTTTGATAGATACATGAATACTACAATTTCTTACAATTAAATTCAATGGAAGTTCGACCAATCTAATGACGTACAGTTAATTTTTGTGCCTTGATAAGCATCGGGAAAATTGCTGCAACTGAAGTATAAAGTGTGGAAGCGATTCCATATTTTAAGAAAAACCCGCTAAATGTGATGTCCGTAGGACGAACATAGAAGAAAAAGTACGTCAAGTTATGAATCATAGAACAAACAAAGACAGCAATTATAAACCTATAACTCCCAATTGTTTGATCGGTAAACTTTTCCTTGAAAAAATATCCGGCAACAAATGCTGCCAGAGTTTTGGCGAGCGCATTTGTACCAAGGACATCCGCCGAGAGTACATCAAACAGCAACCCACACCCGAATCCTGCGAAAATCCCTATGAATTGCCCCTCTGTTATCGAAATCCACACACATAACACTAAAAGCAAATCAGGAGTGATGCTGCTTACCGATATTAGATTGAGAAAAACAACGTGCAATACTGACAGAATCAGGGCAATAATTGCATAAATTACATAGCGAAGCGCAGGCCATGTTTCAAACAGAGATTTTTCTTGGAATTGTGGCATTGCTTACAAAATTGCTTAGTATATTTCTAATTAGCGTTGTTGTCTGTTTCTTGATTTCCAGCGTTCTTCAATCTCTTTTTCGAGTACTACGCGCTCTTTATCAGGTAGCATTTTTACTACAAAGACTTGTTCGAGCGATGAAAAGTTTACTGCAGGTTGCACTATAATTTTTCTGAACAGCGAGCTTGGTTCATCAAGAACCTTAACTACACGCCCGATTGCAATATTCGGCGGGAAACGGTTACTGTATTCAGACGTAATCACATCGTCACCTTCTTTGACATCATACGACTTAGGAATGTTTTTCATTATCATGGTTTGGTCATCTTCCCATACTAAGATACCGTCTATTCTGCTCCGTTGGATTTTTGAAGCTACACGGCTGTCACGGTTTATGAGTAATCTCACAAGTGAATAATTCTTACTTGAAGCAATAATCAAACCTGCAATTCCTGCATCCGTCATTACGGTCATACCCTCTTGAATTCCATCCTCTGCGCCTTTATTGAGCGTTGCATAATTTCTGACCTCCGTTGTAGTTTTTCCTACAACATCAGCAGTTACTACAGGAAAAGTGGTTTGTTTTTTGAATTCGAGCATCTTACGAAGTTTGTCATTTTCAATAAGCGCCTGGCGAATTTTGGCGCGTTCGTCCGATAATTGGTAGTTGAGTTCACGGAGAGCTGCATTTTCACTTTTGAGAGCGACCGGGTTAGGAATCCATGAAAACGCATTTTGAAGCCAGCCGATTCCGCCGACTACAACCGAGCGGAATCCGCCCAATTGTGCCACATTGCCAAAAGTCATAAGTGAGAAACAAATCACTACGACAGCCGACAATGAAACATATTCCTTGAACCGGACGATAAACTCAATAATGCTGTACATTCAACGATAGAAACAGGTGAGAAGGAAAACAAATGCTGCTTATAAACAGAATAGCCGGATAATCCGACTATTCAAATAAACTCTTTATTGCAAAAATACGGTTTTACTATCGAAATAGGGCAAAGGAAATTAACGAATTACTCTTCTATTGGTTGCATGGCTTCTTCGATAGGTAATTTAAGTTGGGCATCGGGTTCAAACTCTGCCTGGATAGCGACAGCTTGTTGCCGCTGTTCCAGTAATTCTTCAATTTCACGGAGTTTCGGTAGATCAGCCAGTGCGTTCAATCCGAAAACCCGTAAAAACTCAGGTGTAGTTCCATACAGTAGTGGCTTTCCAATGACTTCCGACCTACCTACAATTGCCACCAGATTTTTTTCGATTAAAGTATTTACTACTTCATTAGAGTTAACTCCACGAATTGATTCAATTTCGGGCTTTGAAATTGGTTGGCGATAGCTGATAATTGCCAATGCTTCGAGTGATGCCTGAGAAAGGCGGCGACGGGATTTGGATTTGAGGAGTTTTTGCACGTACTCACCTTGTTCAGGAGTTGTTGCAAAATGATAACCGCCGGCAATCAAAACAATACGGTAAGGACGTGAAGTTGCAGCCAACTCTTCGTTGATTTCATCTATTATTTTTGTGAAGTATTCCGAGACCTGCTTGTCTGTAGGAGGAGTATCAGCAGAATCAATTGTTTGAAATGTTGCACTGTCCACCTGCATAATGTGAGACAATGCCTCGACGGTCAGCGGTTCATCGGAAGAGAAAATAAGTGCTTCGACAATTGAACGTTTATCTTGATGGGAAAGTTCCGGCTCGGCTGTAGTTTCTGTCATAGATTGGAAAGATTGAAAGCTAATGTTAAACTTTGGGTATCAACTGTTTTTCTTTGAAAAAGCAATACGCGGGTCAGCAAAAGAATAGAGAATATCCGACACCAAAATCCCTGCAAGAGTAAGAACGGCTGAAATTGTAAATACTGCCATAATCATCGGGTAATCGCGGGCAACGAGTGCCTTGAACGAGAGTTCACCCATACCCGGAATACTGAAAATCGTCTCTACAATCACACTACCTCCGATTAAGCTCGGTAAGATCCCCGCAAGCAACGTAATAACAGGAATAAGCGAATTGCGAAGAGCGTGTTTGTATATCACCACTCGTTCCGAAAGTCCTTTGGCGCGGGCTGTACGGATATAATCCTGGCGTACCGTTTCGAGCATCGCACTGCGCATTTGACGAGAGATAAACGCGAAACTTCCGTAGGTATAGATGATTATTGGCAATGTTAAATGGGCTGAATAATCAGCCAGTTTTTGCCAAAATGTCCAATTATCCGAGAAATCGGTTGCACGGATTCCCGTAGAGGGAAATATACTTAAATACTCATAACTACAAAGGAATGTAACAGCCATAGTTCCCACCCAGAACACCGGCAGCGAGTACATTGCAAACAGAAAGAACGTAGAAACCCTGTCGAATAAAGAATCCTGATGGGTTGCGGAATAGATGCCCAGTGGCACGGCAATGAGATATGCTAAGAGTACAGCTATGAGATTCATGCTGAGGGTAATCGGCACTCGCTCTATCATTTTTTCAAGCACAGGACGGTTATCCTGAAACGACGTACCAAAATCCGGTGTTCCGGTAAAACTAAAGCGCGACCAGTCTGCTCCGCCTTTCTCGAATACACTTGCAAAGTCCATGCACATCAGTCCGCCTGTCCAGATAACATATTGCTGCCAGATAGGTTTATCCAAGTGCCACTGCTTGCGTACCATGTCAATTATTTTTTCGTTCAGTCCGCCGGAAGCTGACATTGCACCTTCGCTGCCTACTCCTGCTTTGAGCGCGGCGGGGTCGCCGGGCGCAAGACGGCTGATGCAGAAGGAAATCAGAGTGATAACCAACAGGGTCGGGATGAAGAGGAGGATTCGTTTTATTATGTATTGGAGCATGAGTCTTTGTTCTGAGTTGTTTTGATGTATATCAATTGTTGAAAGATGAATCTAGCGTTCTCTCCATTTATTTTCCAAGCCGATAAAATCTTCAAGGTGGTATATTAGATTTGGGTATGAAAACAGAATCGTTCTGTCATCAACTATCGTGTATTTTTTTCGTTTGTCAACGCTTAATCGTTGTAATTCAGGAAAATATTTTAACGGGACAATGACTATCCTTCCATCTTCTAACTTGATGGTTATCTTTCCTCGTATGTCAAAGAGTATTTTTTGGATACTCATGGGTTGGGTTTTGAGAGAAGGAGGCATTTGGATTATTGAATTTTCTTATTATTTCTTTCCTGTCAAGCATTATAGGTTCTAATTCACCATTTTCTTTTGTTAAAGTAAATGCTATGTAATCATTATAAATACTATTATCAATACACTCAAAGTACTTATCAATATTATTCTTAAAAATACTATCACCGTTATATGTACCTGGACCCAAAATGAACAACCAGTTATCACCATTACCATTACAATCTTTCATATTTTTCAAAATGGTGTTTTTTTGATCTTGGAAATTGTAGGGATCTGTTCCCCAAGTACTGATGTGTGTGTTATAATACCATATGAATACTTTAAGTTTACTTGAACCAATTTTCTGTAAGTTTATAAGCTCTTTAGGTTCCTTTGTATCAATCATATTTTCATGCTCAATAAATGCTATTTCATTACCAAATTCATTTTCTTCCTCGTAGAAAATTACGTCAATTTTATATACTTCTTTAGTTTCTTTTTCTTCGTGCTTTACTTCTCTTCCATACTTAACAGTAATTTTATTGGTTTCGCTTATATATTTAGTCAAATATTTCAAAAATGGGAAAATAATACAAGTCCATTCACTACTTTTAGGGTAACATTCTCGAAGTTCATCTTTTCTAAATTCAGGTAAATTCTCTGCAAAAAGATTCCAAAACTGTTCGGGCGTAACTACACTCATAAAGTTACTTTCAGTAAGTTAATATAATTTACTTGACCTTCATTCCTATGATGGATAATGAAACTTACAAGATGCTATAATTAAAGAATCGTTAGTAATTTTATACACTAACCGATGTTCATCATTTATTCTTCGCGACCAGTACCCTTTCCACTGGTGTTTGAGTGGTTCAGGTTTGCCGATTCCTATAAACGGCGAGCGTTGAATATGAAGAATCAACTCACTTATTCGTATGAATAGTTTTTTATCCAACGAAGCCCATTCTGTAAATTCTTCAAAAGCTTTAGGATTAAATTCAACTTTTCTCATTAACTAATCTTTCGAATTCTTCAGCTGAAAAACTTACTAAATCTTTTCCTTCTTCGATATAATCAATAGCAGACTGTAACCGTTGTTTATTTACTTCTGAACTCATCAAATATTCGGTTTCGTCCATCTCATCATGAACATCTCGAATAGAAATTTCTATAGTTTTGCTACGAAACAATGCTTTTATTACTGCAAGAAATTTCTCGTCCAATTCTGAGGTATTCATTTGAAAAATCGTGTTCATTAGTGCCTCTCGTTTTACTGTCACTTTTGTTAAAAACTACAAATTTACTTTTATTAATCTTCACCTGATAATACTCAATATACATTTGCGGTTCAGGAATACTTATTCCTTCTAGCTTCAATCCTTATAAATGAAATTCTATTGCCTCATGTATATTTACATGAATTTCTTCTTTTGTTGCACCGGTCGCAATGCAGCCATCTATATCAGGTGAATACGCTGAATACCCTGTGTTTGTTTCTTCAACAACTATCAAGTAATTTTTCATTATTCAATCTCAAATTGAACATGGATACTATCTATAAGCATCTTTACGATGACTAACAGCCGCAATAATGATAATTTTACCTTTATCATCAATTTCATATATAACTCTATAATCTGCTATTCTGATTCTCCATAAGTTTTTATGACCTTGCAATTTTTTACAACCCGACGGTCTTGGAGTTTCAGCCAACTTACTGATGGATTCTAAAATACTACCTAATATTGAAGGTGGTAATTTTTGTAAATCCTTACGAGCAGAACTTCGGAATTGTATTGAATAACCTGACATATTATTCCTTTGAGCCTGATAGTAATTTCATTACTTCATCAAAAGATTCCAAAGGGTCATTTTCCCTCTCTGTAGCCAATAGCACATCATAAAAGTCTTCCCATATATCAGCATTAGTTGTCAAATCAATGACAACTGCTGTTTTTTCACCCTTTTCATTCACTATATATGATACTCCCGACATACTTACCTCCTTAATTCTTAATTGTATTCCCCGCCCGTCTAGCCCGCAAATACCCCACTATCCCCGGCAGCAGTGAAATAACCATAATCGCTACTATCACTAACGTAAAGTTATTCTTAAAAAACGGGATATTACCAAAGAAATACCCGCCGAATGTAAACGAACCAATCCACAGAATAGAACCGAACACACTGTAACTCAAAAACTTACGGTAGTTCATGCTGCCGAGTCCGGCTACGAACGGAGCAAACGTGCGAATTATCGGTAAAAACCGTGCTAAAATCACAGTTTTCGCACCGTGTTTTTGGTAAAATTGTTCAGTTTGGTCTAAATACTTTCGCTTGAGAAATCTGGATTCTTTGTTCTGAGCCACTCGAGTTCCAAAGCCGCGTCCGAACCAATAATTGGTAGAATCTCCCATAACCGCAGCAGCAATCAATAGCGGAACAAGCAAGCCAATCTCTATAGAACTAATCGCACATAAACTCCCGGCAGCAAAAAGCAGAGAATCACCCGGTAAAAATGGCGTGATGACGAGCCCGGTCTCACAGAAAATTATTAAGAATAAAATACCGTACATCCAAACGCCGTATTCGGCTGCAAGCGAGGCAAGGTGAATATCAATATGAAGGATAATGCCGATAAACTGCTGTAATATGCTCATTTTTTACTCTGTATTTTTTCACCGATAAAACCGCCAATAAGTGCCACCACAATGCCGATTGCCGCCCCGTACATCAGCAGCATACTCAATTCTTCATTCTCCAATCCGAGAGTGAGCATAATTGCATCCAGATCAATAATCACCGTTAGAAATCCAGCCAGAGCCGCCTCCCGAATTGTTACACCCGGTGAGCGCCACCCTACTAATGCTCCTGTACAAAGCAACCCAACAATAAATGCTACGAGATGATAACTTAGATTAAATCCGCCACCGATTAACACTACTACAGAACTTGCAAGGAGCATACTGACCCCGACACCGATAATCCCGCCGCAAATAATCCACCCCCATTCAATGGATGAGGTTTCTGCTTTTACGTCCTCTTCACCTTGTATATATTCCCCTGCCCAAGCACCCATAAATGTCATTAGCACACCATTTGCCAGTACCAGTAACAAACTTGCGGACTGCATATCTACAAGCCCCTTCAACTGAAACCCAGGCAGTGCAAATGACGTAACAATGCTTACAATAATGGCAGCAATGCCGGGTTCAAGAATTGTTTTTTCTTTGGAAATGATACCAGCTATTATCCCGGTAACTATAAAGCCGGAAAGAATTGCCATTATCGGAAACGGTGGGGTAGCAAACTTCGACCCGCTTATATACGATAAGCCCAGCACAAGCACAATACCTATCAGTGCGGAAATTACCACACTCCCCCATTGCAAAGAACGACGCATAAGACCTCCGAAAATGGAATACAATACATAGAACTAAACTGTGCGGCAAAAATACACACAAAGTTCTTTTTTTGCCAAGTTATTTGTAGAATAACAGCAATTATCAGGTTTCCCATCTCAGTCTACAACAGCAAGTTCTTCTGTTTTTTTCCGAAGACTTACTCTTCTGCCATAACTCTTAGCGGACTGAAAACGGGAAATCACGATCCAAATCAGTGTCAAACTGTGCTCCCGCTTTATTACCGTCGTCGTGATGTTCCAGTATCACATGGATAACACCGTCTGACGGCTTGGTTATATCGGAGGTGATGGCTGTAAAATTCAATCCGAAATCCAGTCCTTTGCTGTCCTTATCCAAATTTGAAATTACAACAACTGTCGAAGGATTGCCGTTTTCTTTCACTGCAAATTTGAAGATATGTCCATCCTTTTCGTCAATAATCGTACTTGTCACATCCTTTGCCGGTGTTTGTGATTCATCCAACGTCACGAACCTTCCGAGGTATGTACTGCCCGACATAAGGTCAAGGTTTCCTTCGAGAGCCGGCTTACCTTTTATTACAGACGTATCACGTACTGTACAATTTGTAGTATCCAATGCTTTGCCGTCAACATCTACTCGTATCATCATCAGAATAACAGTAGTTGCCGGAGGATGTTCATTTTCAACAGGTGTACCCGTAGGGTTTTTTGAGCATCCTGCAAGAATGGCAAGACTGCAAACCAGCAATGCTATATATTTGTTCATATAAACTCCAAATAAAAGAAAAAATGGGAACTAGGTTTCTACAAGTGAATTGATAATAAAATACCGTGTTACTAATTGACTATAGTTTATCAGTAAATCTTCGGTCATGTCAGGTGTTTACAGCTACGCATTGAATAGTTGTAACCATTTCTTCATAATCCCAAAGGGATTAAATGTTTATAGCAATTATACACCCTTTGACTGTTCGACCCCGTTGGGGTCGTATGAGTGTTAGAATAGATTTTCTACAAATATTTGAATCCTTCGGATTCATTGCAGATTCATTGGAATTGTCAGCACCTTGGAAAGTCTGAATTATAACATTCCGATGCACGACGACATACAATTGACTTGTCAAATGTACTCTTATAGCATCATGAAGACGCAACCATATTTAAAACTATAACACTGCCAAGAATACTTCTATTCGTCAGGATACTCTCCGAATGGAATCCTCAATCGAAGAATGACGCTAATACCTGTATCAGCTATGAAATAACGAAAACGACTCATGTAATCCCGGTAGTCTTGATTGAATACATTTTGAACTGCAATGTTAAGATGTATTTTGTGCGTCTCTGAAACAGGAATCTCAGTACCGGCAGCAATATCAAACAGTGCATATCCTGCCGGTGGCAGCGCATAATCACCATTTGTCGGGTAGCGTGTCTGCCGGGCTACAAACTGTCCGCCGATTTCAACATAATTATGCAAGAACGTTCCTATATCAGGCAAGTGAAAGTGATTAGTGATTTTACCTCGAGGTGAAGGCATCTGAAACAGCGGTTCGTTGGCACTGAGATTCTGACCATACAGCCATGTAACTGCAAAATCTGCTCTATAATACTCCGTAAAAAATATCGAAGTGTTTGCGTCAATACCCGCAATTAACGCTTGTACCTGACGATATTGAAATACTGGGAATGTCCCCCGCAACGTGAGAATCGTACTCAAACTCGGTGCTGAATAAATAAATCCGTCGAAATAGTGAGCATATACACCTATTTCCGAAGACGTATTCTTTGAGTTTACTTTGAGATTGGCATCCCACGAAAAGCCGCGTTCGGGCTTGAGTGTTCTGTCGCCTATTTCATATTGTGCCGTCCCGTGATGCACACCTTCCGAATATAGTTCATTTATCGAAGGCGCACGAAATGCAGTGGATAGATTACTTGAGAGCGAAGCTTGTTCAGAAATTTGCCACAAAGCACCAACTGAGCCGGAGATTCCCCCGTAGTTACTCGTCGAATCAGGGACGCTTTTTGGTGAATACTTATAAGTACGTTGTGAACGAACATCATACCTCAATCCGACTGTAAGAATTACATCGTCGGTGGTGTATGTCTCGAGGGCAAATGCACCAATACCGGCAACTGAATAGTTAGGGATAAGATACGTCAAGCTATTCCCTACATTTTGTTGTGCAATCGAGCTTATTCCAACCGTACCGCTGAATGAACCAACCGGATTATGATGGAGTTTTATTTCAAACGAGCCGCTTTCAAGTTCCAGAGCAAATGCCTGTACAGCAGAACTCACAACTGTATCGGAATATCTTTTTCTGGCATCAAACTCTTTACGGCTATTTAATTGATAACCGCCTCGAAGTTCAAATTGCCCAAGTGAACCGACACGATACGTTGAATGTATTGACCATAAATCGTGAGCAATTTCCTGCTTCGGACCGTTGATTGTATACGTAAAATCAGCCGGTGTAAGCGGTTTCCCTGCTGTAATTGCACGGAATAAATCATCCTGATTACCGAAATGAGACCCTAGATATATACCGAGCGTAGTTCCAAAATGTGAGTAATACACCTTTGTACTGAAGTCCCCGGCAGAGTACCCAAGAGCTGCCGAACCGTTTAGCTCCTCAAATCCGGTGTTTGCCATCCAGTATTCACTTGCTTTGGTATTCCCCGCTTTTCGCCCGCTTAGTTGTGCTCTCCAACCCACACCGTCGAAAACACTCCCCTCCAAAAGTAATGAACCAGCCCCCTGGCGATTATTAGAGAAGACATTTGCTGTGAACTCCCCGCCGAATCCTGAATTTACAGGCAACTCCCGCTGTTCCACCCGAATTACCCCTCCAATCGCCCCAACACCATATTCCACACCCGCAGCACCTTTCAATACTTCAATTCCTGAAATTGAAAAAGGGTCTATTTCCGGTGCGTGTTCCGCGCCCCATTGCTGCCCTTCTTGGGCTATTCCTGCATTCATTACCGTTACTCTCTGCGAATGAAGTCCATGAATAACCGGTTTGGAGATAGACGGTCCGGTTTGAAGTGTGGTAATGCCGTTGATAGTTTTCAATGCATCCGCGATTGTTTGCCCTCGATGTTCATCAAGTTCTGCAGTGGTTATCGTTACAGTTTGCTTGGTTGGCGCGCCAAACTCGGATATACGGTTGGATTCTACAATTGTCGGTTTGAGGAGAACGCCTGTAGATTCGAGCATTATGGTAAAGACACTATCGTCAAAAAGTTTAATTTGACGGACAGTAGTTTTGTACCCGATATATTTCGTTGTTAGATTGTATTCTCCGACTGGTATTTTTGCAAGTGAAAACACGCCTCCTTTATAGCTGATACACCCTTTTTTGACAGGCAATATATCTGCCTGTGTATTGTATAAAGGATCAAGTTCGAGTGATACCCCGACTAATGGCTTTTGAGTAGTAGAATCAACCACTGTTCCGCGAATTTCGATAGTTACTTGTGCTTTTATATTGCAAGTAAATACGAGCAAACTTGCTACAGCAAGAAAGCTGCAACGATTGAGCGTTTTCATCATGAACTGTATATAAGTAATCCAAATGGAGAAGTTCTTTTATGGTAAATAATCGTCCATAAAAGGGAACAAGAATCGCTCTCATCAGTATTATGAGTGATTCAATAGATGAGAAGGTATTACTTAGAACTTTGGTGGGGCGCGACCAGAATGAAGAACAGTAGCAAGAAACTTATAGCAGACTTGTTTGAAGAATGAAAAAACAGACTTTGAAACAGAAGAGAAAAACTCAGAGACAGGTTTCATCAGCCCGTCTTTAATGAATTGACTGCAACCGCAAATTGGACAGGAATCATGTAAATGGATGTCACCTACGTTATCAGTTTGCTGCACAGAAAGTACATTCGACTGATTATTTACTGAGGAGTGATGATGCCATACCTCTACCCATTGCCCCAAAAGGAAGCAAACGGCAACGAGAACTGCAACTGCAGTTCTTCCTAATCGAGTACTATGAAGAATGATAGTTTTCATCACAATACAAAACTACGAAATTTACTTGGAAATATTGTGTCAAGTTTTTTTCATACAGACAAATATATCGGACAATATGTAAATGTATATAAATGACATTTTAAGACTTTATTCATTACGGATGAGAATATCTGTAAGTATTTAATCATACAATGGTCTATCTTATAGAATGAATTTACTGTAAAAGTATTGTTGGCATATAGTTTGTCTTAAACTGTTTTTTATCACGATTTGTTCGTTGTTACCTTACATTTTACCTACTTCACAATACACGGAAACAAAATCCGAATTTCATTTTTTCACATCTATTCAAGAGGTTTTCATGCAAACTCTTTACCGTTATTGTATCGTTCTGTTCTTTGCTTTTTCAACCCTCAGCGTATGCAGCTCGCTAGACAACTCCAAGTTTAGCAGTCTTTCAGCCGAAGGACGAGATTTCTGGCTTGCAGTCCCGCTCAATGATGCTAAAGCAACTCCAGTGAATCAGCTTGATTTCTACATTACTTCAAAGTACAACACACTTGTAACATTAGAAGTTCGCGGAGCAGGATTTATCCGTTCCAAAAAATTAAGAGCTAACGAAACAATGCTGTTCACTACAAAGGACGGCTCCGCAAGCTATGACTTTGAAATTGTAACATCTGAAATAGCCGATCCTCGTGGAATCCATATTTACTCGGAGCATCCAATTTCAGTTTACGTGTTGAACTCAAAGGAATTAACCTCCGACGGTTATCTAGCTCTGCCGACAAATACATTTGGTACTGAATACATACACTGCTCCTATTATGATTACAGTGAAATACGACCGTGGGCTGGGGGTTTTATTATTATTGCATCCGAAGATAAGACAGAAGTATTTGTTACTTTGCGGGGCAGAGGCGGTAATTTTGCTAAGACTAAAAGCGGCTATAAGATAGGGCAAACATTAGGTCCGATAATACTTAATAAAGGTGAGGTCTATAATGTAGTAGGAGATGGTACAACAAAAGGTGTATTCGACTTAACAGGGTCAAAGATTTCATCTAATAAACCCATAGGACTTATTTCTTATCACGAACGCACAATGCTTCCGGCGAATAACACAAATGGACGTGATCACATGTGTGAGATGATACCACCCGTATCTGCATGGGGCAAAAAACACTACTCTATAGAATTCCAACGTGATAACAAAGGAGATTTTTTTCGGGTAGTTGCCTCTAAAGCAAATACCTTTGTCAGGATGAAATACTACGATAAAGTTACCAAAGAGTTATCGGGGCAACGGGATATTGTGCTCTCAAAAGCAGGTGATTTTTACGAAGATTATAATACATGGGTAGGAAACGATGAAGTAACAGGTTTTACAGGGATTACTGTTTGGGAAGCAAACAAACCGATTTTGGTAATGCAATATGCGTATTCTGCCGATTGGGACAGCGGAAGTAAATTTGACCCGTTCATGCTTGTATTAACACCGCAAGAGCAGTATCTCAGTTCTACTACATTTCAGATACCGACAGCTAATGATTTTACAAGTAATTTTTTCTCATTTATCGTTGAAGGAGATACCTCTGACATTGATAAAAAGAAATTAAAATCAATTGTACTCGATAAAGATACGCTCTACAAATCATATTCGCAGTTATTTGATAACAATATACCCGGTACAAATCTGTATTGGGGGCAACAACCTGTCGCACCTGGTGTTCATACCATTACAAGCAATACGCACTTAGGTGGATATGTCTATGGGTTTGGAACCAATAATTCGTATGGTTGGGCAGCAGTTCTAGGTACAAAATCACTGACAGACCTAGATACTTTACCTCCGATAGTTTCCTATACTAAAGGTGGTTGTGGAGACTTTACATTCCACGCAACCGAACTTCGGGATTATGGACCACCGCCTCCTGATGCTGTGCAGATAGATCAAGGGATTTTTGATATATCTCTTAATGATTCTTTAAGTTATAATTATGAACTGAAACTTCTTACCGCCGACAAGGTTGTTCCTTTGCCCAAAGTAACGGTATTTGATTTCAAGCTACAAGTGAAAGATAAAACGAAGGATGCTTTTGCCGTTGTTGCCATTATTGACAGAGCAGGAAACTACGTACTTGACACAGTGAGATATAAGGCAGATAAACTCCCCGAAGTTACTCCGTCATTATTGTCTTTTCGCACTCCGATTGCAGACACAACCATTGAGCGTACTCTGACCATTTCAAACACAACACTGCAGCCGGTAATGATTGACTCGATATTCATATATGGAACACTCTCAGGTTTTTCACTTTTGGATAGCGCAGCAGGGGTAGGTATTGTATTTGCTCCGGGAGCTAAATACACAGTAAAAATCCGCTACAAACCAAACAACAAAGTTGCTCCCAGCCGCGATACACTTTCAGTTAACTTTGCATTGTGCGGAGGTGAGATACTTATTCCATTAGAAGGGGTGGTAGTGCAGCCGTTCATTACAGTTAACCCACCTAAAATCAACTTCACCGGTTATGATGTTGATTCAACATATACTCGAACAATAGAAATTCTTAATCCAACTACTGATACAATATATCTTAAATCTACTTCACTTGGCACTGCAACTTTATTCACGATTAACAAAGGGAATATTACATCTGATTTCCCCCTTGCTCCGAATGCAATGCACGCAATGGATATTCAATACAAACCCACAACTGCATCACTGAACAAGAAAGACATAGACACTCTTCTTATAAAGGCACTCTATGCTCAGGATAAACGTGTTTCAATAGTAGGCACTCTTACAACTGTCACGGTTGAAGAGAATACTCGGCTTTCAACGGATTATGGTATTTCTGTCTCCCCCAATCCGGCTGATAAAGACGTAACTGTGAATATGACCGGTAATCATTTACAGAATGTACAACTCCGTTTATTTGATGCTATTGGACGTGAAGTAGCTGCCAGCTCAACAGAATTTACAAACGGGTCGAGCAATGCTGTTTTGCCCAATATTTCATCATTACCGGCTGGCGCATACCGTCTTGTGGCAACGGGTGTTGATGGTTTGGTACTTTCATCAAGTTTACTGATGATTCAGCGGTAATAAGCAGTATTCTGCAATACTAAGATACAGTTGATTCGTTGTATCTATTACATAAATAATCATGAGAGTATATTAATTATAATATACTCTCATGATTTTTTTTTTCAATTATTGAAAAAAAAAGTGTTACGTTTTTAATACATTGGTGTTACTATTTATATTGATGCCGAGACACCTAAAAACAGTATAAGTTAGTGCTGTTACGCAACAATTAATGTATTGAGTTTTTTCAAAAGTCCAGTCAGGTGCTACACCTGACTTCAACATAAATACCTTTTTACGGACTATGTACGCAAACAGTATTTATTTAAAAAGCTTATGCGCTTTAATTGGTAAGTAATGAAAGTCAGGT
>CAZGNO010000009.1:0-67879 GCA_964527785.1 uncultured Chitinophagaceae bacterium | reverse complement strand
GAACTTTATATCTTATTTATAGCCCATTTCTGTCCAAACAAATGGGGTAGGTTCAAGATCTATATATACGGTACAAGCTTTGTATCCTGTACCATGAGTCGGGTCACTAGAACTTGGGATGAAAATATCATTGTATTCTGTGTAACCGTAAGGAATTGGAGGAGGTGCTGTTAAACTAACAGGCGTTGGGTTTATACCACAATTTACACCATTTTTGTATACTGTCATATTACCTTTTTTAGCAATCAAACAATCAATAGATGTTGAACTGCAACAAGAAAGAGTATGTGTACTAATTACATCTCTGTTTCTAGCAGACGTTGTTGTAACAGTAAAAACACTCAATAACATAATAAGAAGCAAGGCAAAAGCATTGATTTTTTTCATTTTAATATTCCATTTTAAATGTTGTTAAAAACTCAGATACACCATCTCTGTTGATACAAATTATTTTTGATGCCAAATGAGTTCTATATCTTTGATATAATACATTTGCACTAATTCATTTAATTATATCAGGCAAATATATCTATAAATTCAGAACACTTTGCATGGAGATTTCGACTTTCCTTACTTTCCGCGAGAAGAGGTGCGGTAGTTTAGGTGCGTGGTCTCGGTTGCTGGTGTTCTATCGAAATTCATACTAAAACCATCCACGTCTCTTCTCTACACATTCAAGCAACCTACAATATCGTGAGAAGAGTTCGTTATTGTATGTTGCTTGCCTGAGTAACGCAGATGGCAATTTGTATATTTACATTCTGTAAGCATTTACGGCAGATAGAGCGTTCCTCCATACCCGTGTTCAATTTAATGTTAGCCCACTTTTTCTTTCGTATTATGCTTACACCACCGCTAACGTTTTAGAACGGCAAAACAAGACAAAAAAGTTTTCAACATTAGAAATACTTTTTCTTTTTAGGAAGTATTTCGCTTTTATTTATACGATACTGCATAGATTCTTAGAGTGCTCTGCAATTTCTGTTTAGCTCTTTGATACCGTTTTTGGGCACATGAATCCGAGATTTTCAATTGCATAGCGATATCATAAAACGTCCAACCATTTAAATGTAATTCAAAACATTCCCGCATAGACACATTCAATGACTGAAGTGCAGTAATGCAGTCAAAAGCAATTTCTGTATTTGGATGGCACGAGTAAGTGTTTTCAACAACCTCGTGTATTTTTTCTTGACTAAAGGCAAGGATAGAGGATATACTTTCTGTATTGCGCCCTTTTCGCCAACAAGTAATGATTGTACGCTGAGCTACTCTGGAAAGCCAAAGTGTACATTCATCTTCGTTAATGAGAAATGAGGGTAAATTGTGTTTGACTTCGGCTATGCTGTAAGTGTCTTTAGTTTCGAGAAATCGGAGAATAGAATCATGGAGTGCATCGGCTCTATCGTCAGGCGAAACATAATAATATTGTACGCGCAAAATTTTCTCTACGCGAGCAATTGCGTTGTAAAAACAGGTGGATTTCATACTGCTTTTCCATAAAATGAAAATTTTAGAAAACCGCAAACATAGTCTATTGGCGGCTAGGGTATGGAAAGAACACTAGGATGGTTTTTTCTTCTCAAAAAACTTTCAGCGAAAATACATAAAAAAAACACACACATTTTTGCAAGAAATTTTAACAATATGCATTTTTTTGACGCTTACCTACTCCTGTAAAAGGAGTTTCAATGGCATTGTATTTGATTCAACGCACAATACTGCTAATAGTTTGTTATTTTTGTAGTGGGAATTTACGTAATAACAGTCTAATACCTTCGTACTGTTCCCACTTTTTTCAGAAATAGTACCCGAAAGAACATCATGGCTTGGTTCCTGCGCTCCAAAAAAAATATAGAAGACTCTCAACAACGTGAAATGCCTGACGGTTTATTTACCAAATGCCCGACGTGCGGTGAAGTCATTTATAAACGTCAGTTCGAAGAGCAACTGTTCACATGTATCAAATGTGACCACCACTTCCGAATTGGCAGTGAGGAATATATTGCAATTCTTTTTGATGAAGATTCCTTCGTTGAAACAGATACAAATATCCGCTCTACCGACCCGCTTCATTTTGTAGATACAAAACCCTACACGGAACGTCTGGCTGATGCTTACAGACGTACTGATTCTGCCGATGCACTCACAATCGGTTACGGAACAATTACAGGACGTGAAATATCGTTTGGTTGTATGAATTTCGATTTCGTAGGTGGCAGTATGGGTTCTGTAGTCGGCGAGAAGTTCTACCGTGCAGCCAAGCGAGCAATTAAACAGAAAACGCCTCTTGTGATTATTTCCACATCAGGCGGTGCGAGAATGCAAGAAGCAATTTTTTCACTGATGCAAATGGCAAAAACAAGCGCAGTACTCTCCGAACTGGCAGAAGCTAAACTTCCGTATATTTCTATTATGACCGACCCTACTACAGGCGGTGTAAGCGCATCGTTTGCAATGCTCGGTGATGTTAATATCGGTGAACCGAAAGCCCTTATTGCCTTTGCAGGACCGCGAGTTGTAGAGCAGACCATACGTAAGAAACTACCCGAAGGTTTTCAGCGTGCTGAGTCGGTTCTCAAAAATGGTTTTCTGGATATGATTGTTCACCGGAAAGACCTCCGCGACACATTATCTCAAATTCTAACACTGCTTTCATAGATATTGTATCTGTGAATAGTTTTGCTTAAAGAAATTGACTTTTTTCAATATCAATACAAAAATCCATGTCCGTCATTCAAAAAACAATACATACGAAGGCGACAGCCGCCGAAATGAAAACCTACATCAATCAGCATTTGCTTACACGGAAAGACTTGTCTGCTTTGCTCAATTCGTCTGTATGGGTGGGAAATACCTTAAACGTAGATTCAAAACTTGGTGACGGGACAATCGTTCTGAAGGATTATCAGCTCAACATCACACTCAATCTTTCGTTTTTCGGGAATGTGGCTAAGAAGCAACTTGAATCTGGATTTGATGACGTGTTTAAGCAATTGCCGCCAAAATAGTATTGTCAAATTTCCATACTTTTTTGCTCTTTCTCAGAATTACTAAGGAATAATCGTTATTTTGCTTACCCCCGAACCTGATTTACTCACCTGAATCTGTGTTGTAATCCGTTCCTTTAACGCCTCCACATGTGAGATAATCCCAATTGTTTTTCCGGTGGAATGGAGCATTTCAAGCGTTGAAATTACCGTATCCAGTGTGTTTGAATCGAGTGTTCCGAACCCCTCATCAATAAACAAACTGTCTATTCGTGTCCTACGTGAAGCCAGGTCTGAAAGCCCCAGAGCGAGAGCGAGTGATACCAAGAAGCTCTCCCCGCCCGATAAACTTTCTATCGGTCTGATAGCATCTGCTTGATAAGTGTCCTTTATTTCAAGTTCTAAGAACTTATTCTCATCTTTCTTGTGAGTAATAATATACCGGTCGTTTAGTTTCTGCAAACGGAGGTTCGCTAGCTGTACCAGTCGCGCCAAGGTTAGTCCTTGCGCAAATTTGCTAAACTTCGCACCGTCACTCGAACCAATGAGTTTATCCAGTAATTCCCATTTTCGATAGTGCTTTTCCTGAGCTTTGGCTTTTTCGATATACTGCTTTGATTCTTCGGCAAGTTTGGCATCTCGGCTCAATTGCTCATCAAATCTACCGATAGCTTTTTCATGATCGGTTTGAACTTTTTCCTTTTCGGAAATAGTTTCCGTAAGTTCATCTTTGGTTTTAATTGTACATTCTTTATGAAGTTCCTCGGTTAATTGCTCCTCTACTGCTTTTGCTGCGCCTTCCAACCGGTTATACTCCGCATCATTCTGTTTCAACTGTGCTTCGATGCTATTGAATATAATATTATCTAACAAAGCATCTTTCACTTCTTGGAGTGTTGTGAACCCATTTTCAATAATTAACTCCTGCAAGTCCTGATTTCGCTTTTTATGAAATTCTTGGAGATTGGAATACTGATTTTTAGCGTTACTAAGATTGGTTTCGAGTTTTATGAATTGATCTTTCCTGACTTCAAGATTTTTTCGTGCAGTATCTCGTTGCTGTTCAGCATTAATTATCCGTTTATGAGCTAATTCTCGCTCCACTTTCACAATTTTATCCCCGAAAAGGAGAGTTCTTTCGTCACGAAGATGCTCTAGAATTGCATTCTGTTTTGCATACTCTTCTTTCTTGTGTTCGAGGGATTCAGTCAGTTTACTTACATTTTCTTCTATGTTTTTCTTTGTCTGGTATAGCAATTGAAGTGAGCGGGTAATGCGCAGTTCATCTTCAGCAGAATTTAACTCGCGCTTTACAAATTCAGCTTTTTCTATAATTTCATCGGCATCGGCAATCTCCAATGACTGTATTCCGATTATATCAAACTCTTTTTGAAGCTGATGTATTCTCTGACTAATTTCACCCGTTCGATTTTGATTGTTTAGTGCATCCTGTTCGAGTTTGGCGAGTCCGTTTGTGAATTTAGCGATAGCTTCATTTGTTTCCCTGTAGGTTATCTTTTCAAGTTCCAGTTCTTTTTCCGCTTCGGAAAGTAGCTTTGGGTGATACTCCTCAATATATGGGTGGGCTGTCGAGCCGCACAAAGGACACGGATCATTTTCATGGAGTGTGACGCGGTCTTGCTCGTATTTTGCAATTAACCGTTCACGCTCCAGTGCCTTTTCAAGCAGTGGAAGTTTTAATTCGCAGTCTTTTAGTTTTCGCTCTTCTGTTTCGAGAACCACCTTGCCCTTTTTAATCCGTTCATCCAGTTCGGCAAGTTCCTTCGATAATGACGTATGAACATCACTATTTTCTTTGAACCGAATTGCTACCTCTGCCGCCTTTGTCCATTGATTTGAGATTGCTCTTTGTTGAAGAATGAATGTTTCTCTATCATCAAGGTTTGTTTCCAACAACCGGATGATTTGCTCTTTGCCTATTGAATCGGGCAGCGAACGATATTTTTGTTCAATTTGATTATCGCAATCTTTGCTCTTGTTAATCTCATTATCATAGTTTCGCTGCTCGATGTTCACTTCATCCATATAGCGTTTGAGGAGAAGCGTTTCTGCTGTAATACTCTTATCTTTTTCTTCTACAGTTTGAAAGAGTTCTTCATTACTTTGATATTCTGTACGCAGGGTATCAAGTGCCCGCTCATTTTTTTTCAGTTCCAGTTCAGTATTTTCTTTTGCGAGAACAACTTCCGGTAATTGCTTCTCATAGTTTGAAATTTCACTCAAAAGTTCATTAATTTTCTTTCGCTCGTTTTCTAACTCTTTAATGTCATTTTGAAATGGCTGAGCTTTTTTATGGAATTCGAGCAGTTTTTTCTGTGGGGCGGATTGCTCTATTACCAGTGCAAGTTGCAATCTCTCGTGAGCGTTTTTTTCCTTTTGCGTAGAAAGCGTTTCAATTCCTATGAGCCACTGTCTGTCATCTCGAAGGGTTTGCAACTCAGCTTTTAACCCCTCGACTAAAGCGTGCTGTTCAGCTTTTTGTGTAATTATTTCTTGTTTTTGGGCATCGGAAAGAAGCTCTAAAGAATTAATCCTCGACAGAATATCATCCAGTTTTTGCTTTTCTTCTTTCGTTACCTCAAAACATAATTTTGATAGTTCGGAGTAAATTTTCGTGTCGGTCATTTGCTCTAGCAATGCACTTTTTTCGCTTTCTTTTGCTTTCAGGAAGGCAGCAAATTCACCTTGAGCCAGCATTACCGATCTCAAGAAACGATGCTTGTCCAAGCCCGTAATTTCTTCGATTTTACCAGGAACTTCCCTGCTTCCGCTGGAGATAATGGTATCGGTTTCGAGGTTCCACACCTCCATTTTTGTAGATTGAAACTCTCCGTCATGCTTTCTTCGTGAGCGATGTAGCGACCATGATGAACGGTATTTACAGTCCTTTACTTCAAATTCCACATCAGCAAAACATTCCCCTGTATGGCGCGACATCAAGTCTCTTGGTGTACCGCTGCCATACCTCGGAATTTCACCATAAAGCGCAACCGTAATTGCATCAAGTATAGTTGTTTTTCCTGCTCCCGTCGCCCCTGTTATTGCGACCAACCCAGAGCCGTCTATAGGTGCTACATCAAAACGGACGGAATGTTCACCGCGTAAAGAGTTAAGATTCTTGAACCTGATAGAAAGAATTTTCATAGAAAGGTATTGAGATTGGTCAGATAATTTCCTGTTGGTGTTTAAGGTCAAGAAGCTCACGGAACGTTTCGATTAATTCGAGGTTTTCACTTATTCCGAGACTTTCCATCTTTTTTGTGAAAACCTCCGTTGGCTTCAGGTCGTCGAGATCTGGTGTGTTTTCCGAAAGTTCTGTTATCGAAAGAAAGCTATCGGAATATTTTGGTTTGACTTTGAATATTTCAAGATGAAGATTTCCCGCAGCAAGCTCTCGTACCTGCCTGTCCATATCGGGATTGACGCTATCAAGCTCAATAACAACCTCCGCCCACGCAGGAAGCTCACCTTCGTTAGTTGAAAATTCAGAAATCGTGGAAGCTATTGTTTCAAAATCACCTTGGAAGCGAATAAGTCGTCGTAGTTTTGGAATTTCAATACTTTCAATTACCGGTGCTTGATTTGGAGTAAATTCTACAAGCACGATTTGCTTCTTGTCGGTTATTTCACTGAAGCTAAGCGGTATCGGAGAACCCGAATATCGGATTCCTGACTGCTTGTTTACTATTTGAGGACGGTGGAGATGACCTAATGCAATATAATCAAACTCAGCAGGGAAAATTTCAGCACCAATTTGACCAAGATTGCCAATATGAATATCCTTTTCGCTGTCGGAAGTAGCACCACCGGCAGCGAATAAATGCCCGGTGGCAATAACAGGGAGTCCACGTTGTTTATATGGGAGAATTGCATCGCAAGCATTCCGGTAATGAATGCGTATCCCATCCACAATCCGTTTGGTACGTTCATCATAGCTTTCGCCCGAAACAAAGGTTTGCAGCAAATCCTTATCCCGTAAAAACGGCACGGCAGCAACTGCTCCTATGACTTCCCCTTCTGCATTTATAAGCTCTATAATTTCATCAGAGATACTATCGGTTGCACCGCCTACAATATGGATATTGAGCGATTTGAGAAGTTTTGCCGGTGCGTTTAACGTTGCAGGTGAGTCATGGTTCCCACCTGTAATAATGATATTACTACAATCTGAACGCACCATTTCACGAAGAAAATTATAGTACATTTCCTCTGCATACTTCGGCGGGGAAAAAACATCGAAAACATCTCCCGCATGAATAACTGCATCCACCTTCCGCTCGCGGATAATACCCACAAGCCAAGAAAGAAAGTGCTGATGTTCATCCCTTCGGTCGCGTTCATTAAAATTTTGCCCAAGATGCCAGTCGGCTGTATGGAGAATTGTCATAGATGATATAGTCCAATAAGTAGAGGTTGCCTCAGACGATAAAATCTAGACGATTACCATCTCTATTTCATTACACAAAACGGTACAGTTTTCACAAAATTACCGTATTGCAGTCGAATTTGATACACCCCGCTTGAAAGTTCAGGAAGATTGAAGGAATAGCTCCCCGCATCAAGCTCCTTACTGTTTTGCAGCTGAGTTATGCGTCCGAGTGCATCAGTTACAATTATTGAAACTGCAAAGCGCGACGGCAGGGTGTAATTAATTACCCCTGAAAATGTAATTGGACTTGGGACAATTTGCAACGCAATTTCTTCTTGATGATTTCCAAATTCAACGGAAGTTGCAGCGTCCGTTGTAAAACTCCACGCCTCGCTCCAAGCAGCTGAACCGGCTGAGTTAGTCGCCTGAACACGCCAATAGTAAGTCGTACTATGAGCAAGTCCGCTCACTTCCCGAAACGATGAACTGTCCGCTTGGTCAAAAATAGTTGTAGAAAAATCAGCAACTGTTGATACTTGCAGACGATAGTTTTTTGCATTAGCTGATGTATCCCATCTCAGAATTGTACTTGTAGGAATTTTAACTGACTTGTCTTTCGGCTGAGAAAGTTTGGCAGTTTCGGGAATCAACGGTTTGTCTGCCTCGGTAGTAAAGCTCCATACAGCCGACCAATTGCCATCTTGAGTTTGTAGTTTACTCCCTTTTACTTTCCAATAATACATAGTAGAGGGACTTAGGTTATAGTCTATCGAATTTGTTGATGTCCGGTTATCAGTTAGAAAACTATTGGTAAAATTCGGATTGTCCGATAATGCTATATAATATGTATCTGCATCTGGTACCGTTTCCCATTGCAGTTTTCCTTTTGCAGAAACTATTGTTGCTTTATCATTTGGTGAAATGAGATTGGGAGCAGCAAGCAAAGGTTTAGAACCGATATTGCCGACTCGCATCCCATGCCCGAAACTCGTCACCCAGATTTCATCCTGTTTGAACGGATTGAAGAAAACACGCTCCGGCTGGCGAAACGGGTAGCTCGTAACAAGTGAGAATGTAGGAGTTTGTGCAACCGCATTATCTGAATACCACAATCCCTCCACTTCCGTAGTAACATATAATTCGGTCGGTTTCGCAGGATTGAACGTGCAGCTTGTAACGCGGTCGGAATTCCAGATTCGTGTCCATGATTGTCCGCGATTAGTTGTTCGATACAATCCGCCTACACCGACTGATGCGGTAACTCCCCATCCGCCGAAAACTCCGACCAACCAGGTATTTTGTGTTGGATCATTAGGATCAATCACAATGTCTTTTGTCCAGTATTTCATTCCATTATCCGAAACATCTGTCCATGAGTTACTAGTCGGGTTATAGAGAAAGCACCCTGAGCTTGCCGTAAAGCTTGGAGCACGGCGACCTGAAAATGTACAAACCACCTGCCCGTCATTCAGAACTGCTATCGAAGCTGGGTGTCCTTCTGTTCGTGGAGGCGTAGGAAGTTTCGTCCATGTCGCACTTCCACCGTCTTGAAGATTTCTAGTAACGTAAATTCCGCCTTGTGTAGAATGGATAACGCTTGCATAGAGAGTATTCGCATTATTCGGGTCGAGAACCACCCAAAAGACCGGATGGGCAAAATTTCTAATATCTTTCCACGATGACCCGTTATCGGTTGAGTAAATCACTTTCCCATAGGAATCATTGGCATTGAGTTGGGCATCTGCCAGCCGGGTACTTTGGTATATATCATGGATATTGCTAGTACCGGCATAAAGGGTTCCGTTTGGTGATTTGGCAATACGGTACATAGAGTTCGCGCCGTGACCGGTATAGTTGAATCCCCATGAGTTTCCACCATCGGTACTGCGAACCCCTTTAATATCCGAAAAGCAGGAGAACATTGTATTTGCATCACTCCATGCTACTTGCCAGCAGGTTGTATTTTCCAGTCCTATGCTTTTGTACAGTTTGCCTGTCGGTGTTTTTGTTCCTGCGGGGTTTTCCGTGCTTGCTTCTACGTATGCTTGCTGCCATGTCATACCGGCATTGGTGGACGTATGGAGAAATCCAAAGTCACCAAACATTAGCTTTTGAGAGTTATTTGGTGCTACTGCAAATCCAAATGCGCACTCTCCGTAACTCCATGCACGGTCACCGCCGTCACCGCTCCACCCGCTTATGATATTCTGATTATTTGTTCCGAGGAATGTTCTTGTCCATGAATCACCACCGTTGGTAGTTTTCATAATATCCGGCGCACTCGACGCACTTCCGGCTAAGTAACAGGTGGAAACATCATTTTGTGCCATACCGACAAACATAAGATTATCCGTCCCAATGACAATTCCGTTCATTTTTTTGGTCCAATTTCCCGTACTATAGTCGAGAACGTAAATTCCTTTGAGGAAACCGTCGTAATCACTGCCCGGCATCCCTACATACATATTTGTAGCTTCTCCTGTCAAACAGAAAAATCTTGTCGTACCATTTTGCTTTGCTCCTGCGAATGACCAAATTGCTTCACCTGCCCCGATTCCGGTAATTGATTCAATTGCAAATGTTTGCCCGCCGTTTTTGGATACCAACAAACCATCGTTTGTACCTATATAGATTGCATTGCCATCAAAAAACACACCGCCGACAACTACCCCCACCCCATTATTTGCAGCACTATGGATTTTTGCGAAAGTGGTGCCACCATTGAGAGAAATATGGACTTCACCGTAGTATGAGATAATGACCCGTTCGGGATTATTGTAATCAACATTAATAGTGAATGTCTCCTCCGAGGCATCGGGATTACCGGATAGATTTTTCCACGTTACGCCATTGTCAGTGCTTTTTACGGGTACTACCTGATCGGAACTTCCATTGAGTTTGTAGCTGATAGTATAGAGGAGTCCTTGAGTTGATGTAAATCTTACGATTGAGTTGTGACCACCGTTGATTTGTTTAAAATTAAGGACTGAATATGATTTGCCGAAGTCGGTAGAATGGAAAAGCTCACTCATATCACAGCCCGCATAGAACTCATTATCATTTGCCGGGTTGATACTTGGAGCAAACATAGCTCCTCCGCCACCTACCCCGCGTGATTCCCAAAGTGTAGGCGGTTGGGCAATCGCAGGGGAAATTGTAAGTATCGAACACAAAATCAAGAAAAAAGTATAATGAATTTTCATAATTGATTCCTTCGTAATGGATATAATAAATAATTTTAGCAATTATTTGCAAACAATCAGTGTAGTACTATAATAGTTACATTATTTGAATAAAAAGCACTTGCAAAAATACGAGAAATTTTAGGTTTGTATAGTTCTATTTTTAAAACACTATGTCGGTGTCTTTCCTACTAAAAAAGTGTGATGAAAATTTCACAGTTTTAATGTATTTTGGTACAAAAAGTGCGCTCCGAAAATCGGTGTTGGTTATTTCTTGTTCGTTCCCACTAAAAAAATCGAATTTCCTATGATAAGACGTGATTTCCTAAAGTTTTGCGCAGTAATTCCCTTCATTCCTACAGAAGCAATTTTGGAGCAGACCAAAAAATTGCTTAGCAGCGTTCAGGATAATACCGACAAAGAAGCTACCTCGTGGTATATTTTCGACCATATTATCAGCCATTTAAAAGCATCGGGGATAGATAAACTGCCTATTGGAGAGCGAATGGGGAAAATCGGTATGTTGCTTTTAGGTACTGCTTATGTAGGCGGTACACTCGAAGGAGAATCAGAAGCGTGTAGAATTGATTTAACAGGTTTGGACTGTGTGACTTTTTTTGAGAATGTTCTTGGTATTGCCCGTATTTCCAAGATACCCGATCCGGTGTTTGATAGCTTAGTAAAAGAAATTACCCGAACTCGTTACCGGGACGGAAAACTGGACGGCTACACCTCACGACTGCATTACACAGCCGATTGGATTTCCAATAATGTTAAGAAAAAAGTGGTGAGGGATATTACCCAAGAATTGGGGGGAATAGAATTTCCTGTGAAAGTTTCATTTATGTCGTCACATCCTCAATACTATGCACCGATGGCTGCAGATTCTACGCTTATACCGGAAATTGCTCAGACAGAGCTTGATATAAACGCTCAGAAATATTATTATATCCCAAAAGAAAACGTGCGTGAAATTGAATCGAAGCTACAAACGGGAGATATAATTGCAATTGCTACTAATAAAGAGGGGCTTGATTATGCTCACACCGGGCTTGCCTACCGTGATGAGCGTGGCAAACTCCGCTTGCTTCATGCCTCGATTGCAAGAAAACGAGTATTTCTTGATAAAACAATTTCATCCTATCTGAAGACTGTTACTTCACATATTGGTATAACCGTACTACGTCCTCTAGAGGTCTGAATATGAATCTACTGCCGTAGGACTAACAGGTACATGAAACTTCTTGAAAACAATTGAAATTCAACGTAATTGTTAATAACTATGGGTTTTAATGTGGATAACCGTATCGTGGCTGTGGATAACTTTGGGCTTGCACTAGTGACACCTCCTAAATGCTCTATACTTTACTTTAAATTATCGCTTTAGTATAAACCATATTTCCGTTCCTACCCCTACTTCACTTTCTACGCCAAAAGGAGCTTGATGTGCTTCCAAAATGTGTTTAACAATTGCTAAACCTAGCCCTGTCCCTCCTACACTTCTCGAACGATCCTTGTCTACTCTGTAAAAGCGCTCGAAGATTCTGGTTTTATCGGTTGGTGGTATTCCGATTCCCGTATCACGGATTCTCACTGTAACTTCTTGCGGATGTACCTCAATTTTTATGGTAACGTTTCCTTCCGGGCGATTATATTTAATTGCATTTTGAAGAATATTCAGCATGACTTGTGCTAAACGTTCTTTATCACCGTATACCATAATTTCATTACCGTTTACCCCGCTTGTTGTTAGAGTTATTTCTGATTGTGCAGCTTGAATTTCAAGTGAACTAACTGTCTCACGTACAACATCACACAGGTTAAAGTAGCGAAAACTCAGACGCATTTCTCCGGATTCTATCTTAGAAATATCAATCAAATCAGACAGTAGGATATTTAATCGTTTGGTATTTTGGTGGGCTCGCTCTACAAATCGTTGACTGACTTCGGGGTCATCTAATGCACCTTCGAGAAGCGTTTCCAAATATCCTTGAATAGAAAAAATCGGTGTTCGAAGTTCATGGGAAACATTCCCTAAAAATTCAGAACGTACACGCTCCAGTTTTTTCATCTCAGCAATATCCTTTCCGGCTTTATCGGCAAGTGTATTAACTGCTTCGGCTGCCAGATATGCTTCTGCGGACGGCATAGACTCAAGTGGAACTCGAGCAGAAGTTACACCGCCGGAGACCAACCGAGCAGATTCTGCAATTTGTGCAAATGGTTGAATAATGTATTTAGCAAGAATTTTTTTCCATGCGGCAGCTGCTCCTATAATTAGAGAATACAAAGCTGCAATAAGTATAAATAACCATATCCACCAATTTGACGATATTGCCATAGGTACCAGAAGTGCAGTAATTGCCCCCGAAACAATTGCTACAACTGTTAGGCAAAGCACAAAAAATTTTCGCGTAAATTGGTCAGAACCGGGAGGCAGTGGAATGTTCATTGACAGTTGTTGCAGTTAGACAGAAAGCAAACGCTGGTAAGCTATTTAATTCCTCAAATATACAATCTTTGAGTCGGACGCAGTGAATGTTGTTAAAAAATAATACTCAAAGCAGAACGAGACGGTTAGAAGTTTACCTGACCTAAGATATTTATTTAATTATTGAAATTTATCGTGGCGTTATGTAATTCAAAACTTCACACTAAACCCGATGGTCGGCAAAATCGGGAGCATAGCTGTTTGAGAAGTTGCTATTTCCAGCGTCTCGCGGTTCACACGGTAATTTTCCGAGAGGATGTTCTTGCGGTTATAGACGTTGATAATATCCAGATAAAAACTCCATTTCCAACCAAACCAATCAGCGTAGGTAGTGCCGCGAATATCCAGACGGTGGTATTCAGGCAGCCGTGCTTTGTTGAGGTTTTCGTCACCGCCTCTGTCTATTGCAAACACCACTCCGCGCCAATCTTCATCAATTTTAGCAACATTCTGTCCTGTAAGAGTGTCTTTTTCTTGGATAATGCGCGGCTTTACCCCAACCGGTTTTGTCCATGGGAAACCTGTACCATAGCTCCACGTAAAATTAATATCCAGCCATGAATTTGCCTTCCATCCGCCGGTTATGCTAAAATTATGACGACGGTCGAAATTAAATGGAATGGTAAACCCGTCTCGGTACCGGTTTGCAAATCCATACGAGTATGATACCCAACCATAGAACTGGTTGTCACCCACTGATTGCATTTTCTGTAAGAAAAATTCAACACCATATGCATTGCCAGTAGCATTATTAACTGGTGTTGCGGTTATCGAATCACCTTCAAATGCAATTGGGGCAGTCCATCCCTCACGCTGGGTAATATCTTTTCCTTCAATGCGCTCTGTGCGGTAATTTGTCCCCTGTAACTTTTCCTGAAGAATCAAATCGCTAAAATCTTTATAATATCCCTCCACACGAACTTGCCATTCGGGTGTAAGCATACGCTCCAAACCAAGAATATAATGTACTGCCTTCTCAGCTTTGAGCGATTGTACAGCCGATGTGGTCAAGTCGAGAAAAACCTGTCGGTCGAATAGTTTTTCGTAGCCGGGAGATTGATAGTACATTCCCCATGCACCACGCAGAGTTGTTGTCGGGTCAAGGGCATACGATGCCGAGATCCGCGGAGAAATATAGGTGCGGTTAATAATTTCAAAACGGTCAAGACGCAATCCGGGTTGGAAGGTAAAATCTTTTGTAATTTTAATGTTGTCCTGTAGATAGACGTTTGTCCGCAGGTAATCTATAGATGTTCCAAACGACTCCGGCAGAGCGGCGATTCGTGGATTGGAGGCACGAAGTGCCTTTAGCCGCGGGTCGAAAATTATCTCAAAATCAACTCCCGTTGTAATGAAATCTACAGCACCGCCCACCTCGATAAGATGCTCCGGTGTGATATTCCAACTTAAGTCTGACTTGAACGAAGTTTTCTTGAAATTAAAACTTGTGCTACCCTCTACACTGTAAAGAGTAGGAACTTCCAAACCCAATTTTTTCAACGAATCCTGTATTTTCTCTAAACTTTCACGTGTGACTGAATCGCCAAAGAGTGCATTGCTGCCACCTTCGCCCCCGAAATTATTAGCACCCATATTCTGATAGTACGAAAGTGTGGTCGTACTGACAAGTTTTGTAGTGGGTGACCAAACCCATGTCAAGCCCGCTACATCATTGAATGATTTGTCGAAAATACTAATGCTGTCTGCTTGCTTGCGGGATGCACCACTTGTAAGTTCTGTGTTGTCGCGACTGGAAATGCCGTTAAGATAGAATGTACTGTTATCAAATGGAGAAAGAGCAATTTTCACTTGAATATCACGGAAATTAGGGAGTGCAATATCACCGTCTACAGCCCCTGATGCTTTAGCTATCGGTCCTGCTATCAAGTCGTAATAAGTACGGCGGGTAGAGAGAATCCACGAACCCTCCCAAAATGGCAGTGCCCCTTCAGTAACAAGATTGGCGTTTGTTAAACTCACATTTGCCATACCGCCGAATGTACGGTCTTTTGTCCCGACACGGTTGGTTATATCTAAAACTGCCGAGAGGCGATCTGAATACTTTGCAGGAAAGCCGCCGGTCATGAGAGTAATCCCGCTTACCGTTTCAGGGTTGAACATCGAAACAAATCCGTAGAGACGGTACGGATTAAATACCTCGATATTATCCATGATAATGAGATTCTGGTCAGGTCCGCTTCCTCTAATAATCAATTGGGACGAAAAGTCATTTGGTGCGACCACTCCGGGTAAAGTTTGTAGTGAACGTAGAACATCTTCTGCGGCACCTGCTTTGAATTTGGCATCACGCGGCTCGATTGTCAGAATACTTGTTCGGGTGTCGGACTGTTCCTGCGTACGGCGACTAGCTGTTACTTCTACACTTTTCATTTCAACGGCAGTTTGCCGCAGTGAGAACTTATATTCATTTTTTTCTGTAACCGAAACGTTTATTTCCTGACGGGCAGGTTCGTAGCCGATAAGCCGGGCTTCCAAAATATATTTACCTTGAGGAACTGCACTGAGCGTAAATATACCTCCTGTCTTTGATTGTGTTCCCCGTTCGAGTTGCTTGATTAATACGGTAACACCTACAAGCGGCTTCCCTGTTTGGTCGGCAACTGTTCCACGAATTTCGGTGGTTTGAGCAAGTGCTTGAAATGAGAATGCAGAAAGAACCAAAACAGTACAAAAAAATAGTCTTATCATGGGGGATACAAACGTAAATAGAGGTGAACTGTATTAAATTTCGATTATGGACGGCAACAAAGATATGTAAGTGTTTTGTGAATAAAATGTTCGAGATAAGCGTAAATTTATCCTTATTCTTTGTTGCCAATAACTACTTTTGTAATTTGCAATTATTATGCTGAACACTGAGCGATAACGCATATATAATTCCCGCAAATCTTAATGCAAAAATTTACTCATAATACCCTGTCTGAACAAATAATTACGTCTGTCTCTTCTGAAGAAATAGACCGCAGGAACGAGTATGCTGTGCAGCTCAATTCACAATCACAACCCAAAGAAGCATTTTCCGTTGCTGCTAATAACATTCATAGTGCCGAAGAAATAGGATATACAAACGGTATTGCCAGAGGATTGCTTGTGCAGTGTTCAAGTTTAGTTATGCTTGCCGACTATCATGCTGCAGTGGAATATTGTAATAGAGCTTTAGATCTGTTTCAAGAATCTGATGACGCCGGGGGTGTAGCATTGGTTGATTATTATTTGGGAAACTGTCATTTTGCATTGGGCGATTTCGGTGAAGCACAAAAACTATATGAATCAGCTTTTTCGAGAGCAATTCAATTGGATGACAAACCACTCCAAGATCGTGCGTTGAACGGTATAGGCAATACACTTCATGAACGCGGTGATTTCGTTGAAGCACTCAGTTATTTCCAAAAAAGCATTGTAATAAAAGAAGAATTGAATGACCGTTTAGGAGTTGCAGGGTGCGGTATCAATATGGGTAATGTATATGCTGCTCTCGGTGATTATACAAAAGCATACGAATATTATAATCAAAGTTTACACTTACTCGAAGAATCGGGTGATGTGATTGCTTGCGGAGATTGCTCGAATAATATCGGATTGCTTTTTTACCGTCAGGGTAATTATTCCGAAGCATTACGTTGTTTTTTTAAGGGTATTAAACTGTGGCATGAAGTGAGCGATCGTCGTCGTGAAGCAGTATCATTACATAATATTGCGAATATTTATTCGGAAACAGGGGAACATGACAAGACACTTGAATATTATGAGCTTGCATTGGCTATAGAAGTGGAAATTGGCGATAAGCACGGTGAAGCTGATACACTTGAAGCAATTGGCAGTACTTATTTTGAACAGAAAGAGTATTCTGTAGCATCAGATTTTACGAAGCGTAGTTTAGAAATTTCAAGGCAAATTGGAAACAAGGAAGGCGAGGCAATTGCTCTTACGAATCTAGGGAGCATTCAGGCAGCAACCGGAGACTATGAATCGGCATTATCGGCAATTCAAAAAGGGCTGGAGCTCTACAGGTTGATTCATGATAAATCAGGCGAAGCCGAATGTCTGCAAGATATGGCAAAGTTCTATATTCTCAAGGGAGACTATACTACAGCACTTCCACTTCTGGACAGTTCATTGCTATTAGCAGAAGAGCTTGAATCAAAATCATTATTATGTCAGATCCATCAACAATTTTCTGCTGTATATTTATTAGCAGAAAACTACCGGAAAGCATTGGAACATACTCAATATGCAGCATCACTCGAAAAACAGATATTTAGCAAAGAGAATTCGCAAAAAATAAATCAACTTCAGGCGAATCATGAACTGGAGACTGCTCGGCACGAGTCTGAAATTCATAGATTGAAAACTATTGAGCTCGCTGAAGCTAACAGCCAACTTCAAGATTTGAACAGGCAGAAAAGCGACTTTCTTACCATTGCTTCGCACGACCTCAAGAATCCACTCTCAAATGTACTGATGCTTTCTAAACTTTTGGGAAAAGAAGCCGACCATCTTTCATCTGCGGAGGTAGCTGATTTTGCATCCGATATACAAGTAATTACGGAACGGATGTTCAAGTTGGTAAAGAAGTTTCTCGATATTAATGCCCTTGAATCGGGAAAAATTTCGCCAACCTTTGCCGAAACCAATATTACTGTGTTAATTCAAGAACTTATACACTCATTCAGACCTATAGCAAAGAATAAAGCAATTCAGGTTGTCTTTGATGCAGAAGCCGATCCTATTATAGAAATTACTGACGAGACAATGCTCACGGAAGTTGTTGATAATTTACTTTCAAATGCTGTAAAATATTCTCCACGGGAAAAAACAGTAGAGATTCAGTTGTGTAGGACTCCAAAAGGATTTTATATTGCAGTACAAGATGAAGGTCCCGGAATCTCCGAAAGTGACAAACAGCGACTATTCAGGAGTTTTGCCCGGCTTTCGGCAATACCCACCGGAGGCGAGGATTCAAACGGACTTGGGCTGTTCATAACCAAAAAAATGGTAGAACTTCTCGGAGGAACAATCTATTGTGAAAGCACTGAAGGTAATGGAGCTACATTTGTGGTAGAAATTAACACCTCGAGATAGCATTCTTATTTATAAATAGAAATTTACGATATTTTTTCAAAAATTATTTGGAGTACGGCAATGCTTAAAACTACTCTAGTTCTCTTTACTGTTGCAGTTCTGATTGGCTGCACGAGCAAAGAAGAAATAGTAAAATTGCAGAATGAAAAGGCACAATATGCCGAGATGCTGGCTCTCGGAAGTCAAAAAGACAGTTTAATGGAAGTAATGGAAAACTCTACATCAACCATCAACGAAGTGTATGATAAGCTACTTTTTTTATCGGGTGAAAGCGGTAAGACCATTCGACGTGAAGGTGCGGATGAAGAAACGGCAAAATGGTTCGGGACACTGGATTCAGTTTCGAATGTTATTAATGCAAGCAAAAGCAGGATAGCCGACCTTGAAAATAAAATTATGGCAATTGAACGCCAAAATCCACAGCTTGCCGCCAATACGAATGCAATAAAACTAAAGCTGGCTTCGATGAAAGAAAAATGCGTGAGCCAAGAAACTGATGTCCGAAAACTCTACGGTGATTTCTACGAGCTTCGTGCCAAGGACAGTCTGATTGCTAAAAATCAGCAGACCGGCAAACCTACTTCAACAGAGACAGTTGCCGAAGCTCCTAAACCTGCGGAGCCGCAAGCAAAATTTGTGTATTATTCTGTAGGTACAGAGGATGAACTCATCAAACGTGGGATTGCGCAACGGGTTGGTGGGGCAGACCTGTGGGTACTCGGTAAGCACGGGCAAGCACTGGCACCTGCTAAAGAAATCAATCCAAAGAAATTCAATTCGTTCAATGTTTTGGAACAGACAGATATCGTTTTTCTAAAAAAATGCAAACGATTTGCAGTAGTTTCAGCGCACAATCCAAAATTTTTGCAGCCGAAATACGACGAAAACAAGAAAATTACAGCACTCCACATCACGGACAGCGAAAAATTCTGGCTACCTGCACAATTTTTAATTATAGCAGTTGATGAATAGTAAGAAAGTTGGTATTGCTATTTAAGTATAGCTTTATAGTAAGCATAAAAATAGGTAAGTATACGTATGTTTCTATGGGCTGTAAATGACATCCTTACATCTGCTCGTCATTCAGAGTTCCAGATAGTCGCCCAAAGCCAGCTGCAAAATAATGCAAGGACAAAAAAATAAAATAGTTGCATTCTGTCATTCTGAAGGAGTCTTCGAGTGAAGAATCTCCGTAAGAACGTGAAAACCTGCTGGACGGATGTGCATACGGAGATTCTTCGTTGCACTCAGAATGACGGGCAATTTAAGAGATGTCATTTACAGGGCTTCTTAAACCGAAGAATCTCAGTTTAGGTGATACTCCGGGAATTAAAAACATCCTTAAAAAAAGAAAAAGTTAAGTTCAGTTGGTAAAGAAATACATAATTCTCAAGATTCAATTAAACTGAGATTCTTCAGTCGAGGATTCCTTCAGAATGACAGAAGGCAACTGTTTTATTTTTTTATCCTTGCATTATTTTGCAGCTGGCTTTGGGCGGCTGTCGAGAACTCAGAATAATACATATATTTATTTCTTTTTTTAGTAAGTTACGTCACCCTGAGCCCGCTCGGAAGGATTCAACTACTTGCCAAATTTGGTCATGAAACCCAAAAAACTACTTAGACGTACCATGTGCTATAATAAATTGGCAATGCCAGAAAATTTAGTTGTTTGATTTATTCCATACTATAGTTCGGTTTACGGTCGAAATTCTTGTAAATATATGAAACCATCTTTTCAGTTACTCTGCTGCCGTCTATTACTGATTGTAAGTATTGCCCTTAGTTTACCTTCCCTGCTTTTGGCACTGGATGGCAATAAACTACCCACCCAATATTCCCGTAATATTTGGCAAATAGAAAAAGGATTGCCTTCTAATACAATCCCGTCAATATTTCAAACTCATAACGGATATGTTTGGCTGGGTACGTTCGATGGGTTGGTGCGTTTTGACGGGGTGAAATTTACAAATTTTGACCAAAATAATTTTCCTGAATTAACAGGCAACAGCATTCTTGCAATTACCGAAGATAAAAATAACAACCTATATTTTGGTACGAGAACATCGGGACTCTATAAATTTGAAGAAAAAAAAATAACGCGAATTGGTCATCAGCGGATGTTTGGAAGTATTAATAAATTATTTACTGATGCTTCCGGTATGGTGTGGATAGGTTCATCAAACGGTATATTTCGTTTAGAAAACGGAGCACCGATTGAGGCACTGAAAACACAACAATTGCCACAGGGGTTCAAATATTCGTTTTGTAATGGTAACAACGCTGTTTGGATTGGTACACCTGACGGACTTTATAAATACGCTTCAGGTGTACTTGCTCGTGAAAACGGTTTTCCGCAGGCAACTATTACCGGACTTTGCGCAGACAAGCAAGGAAATATTTGGGTGGCTGCCAGTGATAATGTAGTAAAACTTGCAAAAGGTGAAGTACAGATGTCATCAATGGTTGCCAGGTTTCCAAACAGCCCGGTTCAGTCGCTTCTAGCAGATAAGGACGGGAATATATGGATCGGGACTACTCATGGATTGTCGCGTTTCAGTTCAAATGGTCAATCGGTAGATTTTCCGGAAACCATTATACCTGACGATGCTGTACTCTCACTCTGCGAAGACAGAGAAGGAAGTTTATGGGTAGGAACATTTACCAATGGACTTTATCGTTTTCGTGATGCTGCTTTTTCAACTATTACAGCGACCGACGGGCTTTCGGGTGATTACATACGCTCGATTATCGAAACAAGGGACGGGGCATTATGGATCGCAACTTCAAACGGATTAAGTCGCCTGCAAAATAATATATTCACAACATTCAATTCAAGAAACGGTCTATCGAGTACGAATCCTATTACAGCATTATTCGAAGATAACGAAGGGACTCTTTGGATAGGAGGGGCTGTAGGAAAAGTTGAAAAATATACTGATGGTAAGTTCTCTGAATTATCGCTCGATTCCGAAGCACCGGAAGTCGCCTACTCTTTCTGTCAAGATCGTACAGGAACTCTTTGGATAGGTACGACACAAGCACTCTTATCAGTTAGAAATAATGCCATAACACGCTACGCTCCTGCACCAGGCGGGTTGCAAAAGGGTCTGGTTGCGTCAATAATTGAAGATAAGACAGGAAGAATTTGGGCTTCATGCTTAGGGAGCGGAGTGAGTTGCTTTGCAAGTGGTAAATTTATACCATATACTTCCCTAAACGGATTACCTTCCAATGAAATTCGTTGCATGAAAGAAGATGCAAACGGAACAATTTGGTTTGGGAGCAATAGGGGGCTCACACGGCTCAAAGACGGACGGTTTACAACAATCACTGCCAAGGACGGGCTCTACGACAATCGTGTTTTTTCTATCATTGAGGATGCCGGGGGTAGTTTATGGATGAGTTGCACGAAAGGTATTTTTCGAGTAGGTAAGAAGGAAATTGAAGATGTGATGGATGGTAAAACAAAAGCAGTGGTAGCAATGGTGTATGGTAAAGAAGACGGCATGAAGTCTGTAGAATGCAACAGTGGCTTTTCGCCGTCTGCATGGCAAACGAAAAGCGGAATGATTTGCTTCCCAACTGTTGGCGGGATGTCCTCGGTTGTACCCGATAGAATGCACAGTAATCCGTTACCTCCGCCGGTAGTAATCGAAGAGATTAAAACTGATGCATCTGTATTTTCTCCATCTGAATCACTCGTTTTTCAGGCAGGTACAAATAAAATTGATTTTACCTATACAGGACTCAGTTTACTTGTACCTGAGAATGTGAAGTTCAAATACCGCATTGTAGAGATTGATACTACATGGACGGAAGCCGGCTCGCGCAGAACTGCATATTTTACAAATTTAGCCCCGGGTGACTATACATTTCAAGTAACAGCAAGTAATAATGACGGGGTTTGGAATGAGGGCGGAGCAACTGTCAATTTTACTGTAAACCCGTTTTTTTATCAAACATGGTGGTTCAAAATTCTTGCAGCATTTGCAGTAATAGGGATTGGGTTCTTATTCTACCGTTTGCGAGTACGCAGTTTGATTGCCAGAAAAGAAGAACTGGAAATTATTATTCAAGAGCGTACCAAAGATTTGTTACTTGCAAATACATCACTCGAAAAAGTGAATAAAGAGCTAGCCGACACTGTCATTGAGATAAGTGATTTGAACAAAGACCTTGTGCAATTGAACGAGGATAAAACAGAAGTTCTCGGAATTGTAGCACATGATTTGAAGAATCCGCTAGCAGGTATTGCATTGACTGCAGCCAATATCAAGCGGTATTTCACGATGCTTCCTCAGGATGAAGTTATCAAAATGATGGAAAAAATAGAGACTTCTGCCGGACGAATGAAGGATATTATCATCAACCTTCTTGATATTAATGCTATTGAAACCGGCAAAATGAATCTGAAAGTGGAGAAGTTCGATGCATCTGCACTTGCTACAAGCGTAGTGCGTGAATTTTTGGAACGCTCATCTGCCAAAGGAATACGGCTGAAACTCGACGTACCTCCGAAAGAAACGCTTGCCCTTGCCGACCAAACCGCCACGCACGAAATTCTCGACAATCTGGTCTCGAATGCAATTAAATTCTCTCCTCAAAATAAAAGCGTTCAATTGACGGTTCGTGCTACGGAAAATATGGTGAGAATGGAAGTGAAAGATGGGGGTCCGGGTATAAGTGATGAGGATAAAAAGAAACTTTTCGGACGATATGTCCGACTTTCAGCCAAGCCAACCGGAGGCGAACATTCATCAGGACTCGGACTTTCCATTGTTAAAAAACTGGTTGAAGTTATGGGTGGTCAGGTATGGTGTGAAAGTGTTGTCGGGCAAGGCACAACGTTTGTTGTTGAGCTTCCTGCTGCTGAATTTATGCAGAGTAAATAATGCACCCGGTTCCAAATTCCAATGTCATTGAAGCAGCCGATTATATATACTCTATCGCAAGAATTTCATCCGCGTGTAGGAATAATTCTCGGAAGCGGGCTTAGCGGAGTTTGTGACGGGATGGAAGTTCTTGCAGCAATCAATTACGCAGATATTCCGAATTTCCCTGTTTCGACTGTTGATTCACATAGAGGTGTGTTATCGCTTGGATTCTTGGGCGGTACACCTGTTGCTGTTTTCCAAGGTCGCTTTCATCTTTACGAGGGATATACTCCCGATGAGGTGGTTTTTCCGGTTCGCCTCCTGCATCAGCTAGGTGCGGAAATACTATTCCAGACGAATGCTTGCGGAGGATTAAACCCTCAGTTCCGAGCAGGTGATATTATGCTCATTGACGACCATATCAACTTTCAGTGGGCTAATCCACTAATTGCCCGAAATTCAACAATGAACCGGTTTGTTGATATGAGCAATCCTTATTCATCTCACCTCGCCTCAATTGCTGAAAGCATTGCCCTTTCCGCTAAAATAACCCTACGAAAAGGAACATACCTTGCTGTTACCGGTCCAAATTATGAAACCCGTGCGGAAATACGTTTTATGCGAAAAATCGGTGGTGATGCTGTAGGTATGAGTAGTGTCCCCGAAACGCTTATTGCCCGTCAATTACGGATGGAGGTGATAGGACTCTCGTTAATTACGAATGAATGCAGACCTGATGCTGCACACTACGTTTCTCATGCGGAAGTGATTCTAGCAGCAGCAAAGGCAGAGGAGAATTTGCGGGTGCTTGTTGAGGGTATTGTGCGGGAGTGTTAGATATGAAGGAAAATCATAGATATGACACTTTGTGTCACTTCTTTTTCTTTTTTTGATTTTTTACCTCTTTCAGCATATTCTTTTCGTCTCCGCCCAGTTTCCGTTGGATTTTCTTAATATCGTCAGCTGGAGGCAGATTTTCAGGAATAATACCTCGCTCACCGAGCATTTTGCGAACAGCTGCACTATTGTCTATATGTTCTTTCTCTATAGGTGCTTGACCATGCAAATCCTTGGTTTGTGTATTTAGACCGGTCATTTCGGCAGCAAGGTCTTTTGCCTTGATGCTTATAGTCGGCAAAAAATCGGCTAGGGGTCTGTTCTCAGGAACACCCATTTTATTTTTTAATTGCTGAGTGGAAATCCGAAACAATGCTTTGTCACCTTTGGAACGAATTGCAGCGAATCCGTCACTATCAACTCCACGTTCATATAATATTCCCGAAAGCTGTTTTTCAGTTTGGCTTAACTTCTCACGGGCTTTAATTCTTTCATGCTCGAGAAGTCTTTGTTCAATTAATTCTGCTCTACGTGTTTGCACTGCAAAGTAGTTTTGCGCAAAGGAAATCTCTTCTTTCCGGCTGTCTCCATTCTGTGCTACAAGGTAACAGGCATAACGGGTTAGGGCAATATCTTCAACTTCGTGGAGTGCACCTTTCCCGGCTTTTATCACCTTCCTGACGTCAGGAAAGTGATTGGTAACGGCTTCTCCTGCATTTGAGCAGGCATCTTTTGCTCGCTGAATCACCTTGTCAAAATTCTCCCATTTACTATACCCCAAAAGAAGTTGCATCTCACGTGCGCTCCAGCATTCAACGCCTTCCAATTGCGTTGCAGCCGATTCAAACTTGCTAAAAAGGTGCTTTATTTCTTCCGTTTTCATTGTGATATTGTATTGCAGTTATGGAGATGAAGATTACAATAATTAAGCATGGTAAATTTACGTAAATTCTTGGTATATTATGACATTGTTTTTGAATATGGAGCAGTAACTATATTGATTGTAACTTAAGTAACCTCATTTTATTTATGATTTTAAGGAAAAAGTTATGAAATTAGATTTTATCAAGGAAATATCTACCGAGTTAATCGGTATAGATGGTGGTAATATAAATTCCAAATTGTGGTTTTGTGGAATTGAGTGGATTCCATTTAAATTAAAAGATTATCCTCAATTTAGTCACAAAATGAAAGGCATTGAAATCCCTTATTCTCATATTGATGTAAGAGGGTGGAGTTTTGATAGAAATATTGGTACAATAGTTTCAGGATGGAACAATACTGACGGTCAGAATTTTAACTATGATAAGAATGAAAAAAATATTTTTAAACTCAATCTGTTTCCCCTTAAAGCAGAGAATACACTTGATTGGTCAGATTGTAATTTTACACGTACTGGATGCGCTTTGAAATCTGAATATTATGGTAAATGCGTAAAATACAGATTTCCATTGCTTCATAAATTGGTAACTACATTTGAGCCCAGAGTTATAGTGTGTTTGGGAAGGGAGTTTATAAAAGAATTTATATATGCGTTTTGGAGACTTCAAAATGCAATTGATAATGTTAAGATTTCTAAGTATAAAAAAGATTTTAAGGATAGCCGCGTTAAATATAATAGTATTTCAAACAAAATTCATGTTTATCAAAATGAGGATAATGATAAGTTGCCGGTTATTATCGGGTTACCTTTCTTTGGTCCTTATTTAAATAGTCATAAAGATATGAAAAAGATTGGGAACTATATTGCTGAATTTTATCCAGACACATTGAAACTGGATGAGAAGAAAGGTATTGTAATATAGCCCGCGGTTTCAACCGTGGGCTATGCCCTAAATCCTAGTTCTTTCCCGCAGCAAACCACGAATTCTTCAACACCACCCTTGCCATTGCATCAAGTGGGTAGTTCCGTACATTCGGTTGCAACATCCTGTAGTGCATTTCATAAAACAGCATAAGCGCAGGTGCATCCTTCATTGCCAGAGATTCGGCTTGGCGGTAATAATTTGAGCGTTCTTGAATATTAGTTGAGGCAACCGCCTTATTGAGTGCTTCAGTTGCTTCGGGATTGGAATAGCGGCTGCTGTTAGGGTAACTTGGCTCTGTTTCATTTTTGGGGACAAGCGAGCCGTCGAGTAAATTGATGAAATTTTCGGCATCAGGGTAATCGCCATACCACCGTGTTCCCCAAAAGTTGATTTTGCCTTGTTCGGCAAGGGAGAGCAGTTCGGCGAATTGTACGGTTTTGATTTCCAGTTTCACATTCAATGCTTCACTTAGCATTTTTTGTACTGCCTCGGCTACCTGCACCAGTCGTGGCTCGGTATAGATATGTAGTGTCACCGTCGGAAAACCCTTCCCGTTCGGATATCCCGCCTTTGCCATATATTCTCGTGCTTTTGTCAGGTCAAGTCCGAATCCTACGATGGAGTCAATCGGATAGTTAGGCATGACAGGCGGTGTGATTCCGTGAATCGCCGGAGCAAACGGCGCGTTGCGCAGAACATATTTTACGATTTTCTCACGGTCAATTGCCAGTGAAAATGCCCTACGGACATCTGCATTATCAAACGGCGGCTTAGTACAAAGAAAATCCAAAAACCACGTACACATTGCGGGTCTTGCCTGAAAAATATACTTATCATACGGAGTTTTTGGAGTGCGGGTAGCGTTATCTACAACATTATCAAAAAATTCAGTTGGAATAGTAAAGCATTCATCCAAGCCACCTTTGGTAAATTCCTGAAGCTGAACCTTATCATCTTTGATAAAACTGATGGTTACGTTATCAAAGAAAGGGAGACGATTACCTGCAGAGTCGTGATTCCAGTAAGAAGGATTGCGCCTCAATGTCATTTGGCGGTCATGTTCCCATTTCTCAAAAATGAATGCACCCGTTCCTACCGGATTTTGGAAAAAGTCAGCACCGTATAATTCTACAGCTTCACGAGGGACGACACATCCGAGAGAATTTGCCAGTGTCAGCAAAAAAGGTGCATTTGCCCGTACAAGTTCAATTTGAATTGTGGAATCATCTACCACTCGGATACCACTCACAGTATTTGGTGAATTACTTCCGCCAAGCCGTGCAACATTATATTCGGTAGCTCCAAGCACTCTGTCCTTAAATGCCCAGAAATGGACAGACCGTGTGGCTGGATTGCAACACCGCGTTAGCGAATACTCAACGTCACGTGCAGTCATTTTACGCCCCTTGCCATTCGGGAAGCACTTGTTATCGTGAAAATACGCATCGGTGCGCAGATGAAATGTGTAGAGTTTGCCGTCGGGTGAAATCTCCCAATGTGTAGCGAGTTCGGGAATGACATTCAGGGAGGAGTCGAATGTAATAAGACGGTCGTATATTTGGAGGGCGATATCATCGGCAAGTTTACTATTGATGATTACCGGGTCAAGCCCGTTCGGATTTCCACGAACCATATTAAGCCGGAATGTACCACCGTAGAATTTACCGTCTTTTGCAGTTCTGAACGTACTTGTTTCAGGTTTTGAGCATCCGCCAAGGAATATAAGAACAATCGAAAGTAATGAGGGTAGTAACGTTTGTCGAATATTCATGTATGCTCCAATGGGGGATGTAGTAAGTTGAATCGGATAGTACAGTACTGTTAGTTTTTTGTGCGAATAGAGACCATGAAGGTTTTCGAAAATCTTCATGGTCTTATATCTATTATAATATTTCTTAATGAATATCCTGGGAAAGAATAGTTATCAATTCTCACGCGCCTTCAATGTAGTAATAATCTCATCAAAATCTGCGTGTTCCAAGTAGTATTTCGTTGAGCAATACTGACAAATAAGCTCGTTTTGGTTCGATTGCTGCATATCGCGGACTTCATCAATACCGAGCGTCATAATTATATCTTTGAATCTCTGCAATGAACAGCGGCAAAAGAAATCTATCGGTGAAGTATTCACAATATCGTATTCAAACGGTATAGCCTTCTCCAAAATTTCCTCAGGTGCCAATTCTTCGTTTAGTAATTTCCCGATTGGTCCGAGTTTAAGGATTGCTTCCTCCATTTGCTCAATTTCACGCTCGGTTGCGCCGGGCATTGCCTGTACCAAAAGCCCTCCTGATTCTAGTACTGTATCATAATCGGACATAAGCACATCAAGCGTAATTGCAGATGGAATTTGCTCCGATTGTGTGAGGTAATATGCTAAATCGGTAGTAATATCACTCTTGTGAAGCTCTACAATGCCGGTAACCGGTTCGAACTTATTATATAAGTATTTTGATACTTTCAAAAAACCTACGCTGAGAGCATCAGTCAGGTGCTTTACTTCAGTTGCGGCATCAACAACTCCTTCTGCATTTTTAGCAAAGCCGCGAACTTCACCCAATTGCAGTGCTTCCACATAAATCATTTTGACAGGACCCGTCCCGTCGAATTGCAAAACTATACGCTCCTCACCCTTCAAAAACGATGAAAGAAGCGCCACACCCGACAGCGCACGAGCCAGTAAATAGCCGGTCAAGCCGGAAATCTGGTGTTTTTCCATCGCAGTTTTAGTAGTATCTGTAGATTTTACTATGGCTATTCGAAATTTGCCGTTTTTGGTTATTGCTCGTACCACGCGGTCGCGCAACTGATATTTTTTCTTGAGTTCCATTGAATATGATTTTATTAATTGCCGGTAATAAACTGTAAAATTAACCTATTTCATGCAATCGCCAACTACATGACCCCATGCATGGCATATATCTTGCGGTATATTCAGTTCGTAATTTCTAGATGACGGAATAGATACGCAGTAATTTTTAATACAGTAATGCAACCACATTTTTTGCGACTTTCTTATAGACCGTTTTTCATACTGTTATTCGTTCTTGTATCCTGCCAAAGCTCCGTACGGTTTTCGTCAGGAAACGGCTCGTCATCTGACAATGGTAAGCGGATTGTGTTGGGTACTCAAACCAAAACACTCACTCCATTACAACGCAGGATAATTACCTCGGCGGAGAAGTTCATGGGCATTCCGTACTGTTGGGGTGGAATCGGTGATGATTGTATGGATTGTTCGGGATTTGTGCAGCGTGTGTATGATAATGTCGGGATTACATTACCTCGCACGGCAGCCGAACAGTTTAATGCAGGGAAATACATTGCTCCGAGTGATACTAAAGCGGGTGATCTGATTTTCTTTTCGTTTACTGGTTCGGGAATATCCCATGTAGGGATTTGTGCAGGAAACAATGAGGTAATTCACGCGTCGAGTTCGCGTGGTGTGATACGGCAACCAATGGCTGACAGTTATCTTTCGTTGGGGTATGTTGGGGTGAGGCGGGTTGTTGCTGCGCTTAGCGAGCGATAGTGGTAATTTAACGGTATTGTATAATGGTTACAGAGTGAATTTCCCCCATTTGCCAAAGTCGTTCTATCTTGGTATTAACTTTGTATCTGTGTTTATGTAGCACAGTCGTCATCTATGAAGAATCATAAAATAGCAATGGCTAAGTACTGTTTGCCTATAATTGCCATCATTACCAATACCACAGAATCCGTTTATCTTATTCAAAATAACAGCTTGGCTTTGTGGTGCTTACCAACAGCCCTGCAGTGTTCCCCTACGCTCATTTTCTCCGGTGATACTGCCTATTATTAACCGATTCTGTTGAATAAGTTAACTGCTATATGTTTTGGCATTGTTAAACTTCTCTAGATTGCCAATTGAGACAATAATCTTTTGGTCAGAACTGATAAGTAATTTAACCCTTCGATGAACTCAAGGTGACGTGACTTGATTGTCGCTTGAGCTAGTCGAAAGGTCAGCTTCTAACCCTTTATGGGGGCTATAATCATTATTTGTACGTACACTAAAGTTCATATCGGATTTTTTACAATAGCTATCTTAAATATCAACACCAAAAACCAATTACAGTTTGTATATCAAATTGTAATTGGTTTTAAAAAGAAACCAATATTCTATGGTTACGGTCTCGTTCCCAACCGCAGATTCACATTAATCCCATGCTCATGCGCCTTATCAATAAAAGCATCAAGTTTGATAATTGCGCTGTCGAGCTTAGTAGCAAACTCCTTGTCATAGAGTAATTTCGTCACAAAGCCGCTTCCGGTTTTGAGGTTATTCACAGCCGAGCGAACATCAGATACCAAACCGTCGGCATTACCGAGCGTCGCGTCGCCTTTTGCCAGTAGGTTTTGGACAGATACGGTGGTCGCATCAATTTTGGTGAGCAGCTCCCGTACTTTTGGTTCGTTAACCTGTACTGCCTGACGAAGGTCGGCACTGAGTACTTTCAAATTGTTGAGCGTTGCTTGAAGTTCCGGTTTGTTTTTCTCTACGAACGAATTAAGAGAAGCAACAAGCTGACTTGTATTTTGTACAGTTTCGCGCACCTGAGCAACTACTTTTCCGTCTGAGAGCAGCGCAGTGGCAGCAGCAGTAATTGTATCCAATCGCCTGATAAGCAGTTTTGCATCTCCGCCAAGCTCTCCTACCATAGCAATAAGCTCAGTTGCATCGGCAGCGAGAACCCCGTTAATTTCATTTTGAGGATTAAATGCTGTGGTCGCCTTCCCCGGATAAACATCAATTTTCTTACCACCGGTAATTTCCAACATTGTAATTCTGGCTGAAGCATCAGTATGAAAATCTGAAAGATCATCCATCGTTGCCCTCACCAGCACACTTCCTTTGTCGTTTGCAACCGACATCACCGAGCCGCGCTTTACACCGTTTACCATCACAGGTGAACTTACCTCCACTCCGCCCGAAGAAGGAAATCGAAAATTAATTTGATTTTGCAAACCGGAGACCGACCACCCCCGTCCAAGGGAAATACCAATAATTAAAATAATTAGTGAAAAAAGTGTAACCACTCCGACTTTAATTTCAATTGAGCGTTTGGATGTCATAGTATTGTTGCTAATTCTAAATTGTACGTTTTCTGGAAGTGAGTACGATTTTGAAGGAAGAGAATTGTTATTTTATAAAAAAAGCCCTTTGCACAAAGGGCTTCCGGTTTGTATTACCACATTATTTTTTTTCAGAACGGAATATCATCATTAGGATGTACGGGAGTATTTGCATTATCCTGAGAATGATGTTGTGTATGCCCTTCGTTTGGAGTACCGTCAGGACGTTGCCTTGACTCGAGCATAATGATATTATCAGCCAGAATTTCAGTAAAATAACGGCGATGCCCGTCTTTATCATCAAATGTCCGGGATTGTATACGACCTTCTACATAGAGCTTTGCTCCTTTGTGGATATGTTTTTGCGCTATCTCAGCAAGTCCGCGCCATGCTATGATCGTATGCCATTCTGTTTTTTCTTGGAAATGCCCGTCTTTATCTTTCCATGCCTCGGTAGTTGCCAAGCTGAACGTTGCCACGGGAATACCACTGGGAGTAAAATTAACTTCGGGAGCTTTTCCAATGTTACCAATCAGCATTACTTTATTCAAACTTCTCGACATTATTGCACCTCGTTTGATTAATCCTTACAATGAAATGTACTGTATTCAAAAAAAATAGATGTTTTATGTGTAAAGCAAAGTAGCTTTTCGCAAAATAGAAAATATTTTGCAAAAAGCTACTAAAAAAAAACACCCAAAGAAAAAAAACTCGTTTTGTTTTCTTTTTTAAGCATAAGGTACAAATCTCATCTTGAAATTACACGCTCGCTGCGGATTCTACAGATTCGTTATCTTGTGTTCTGAAAGACTCAGCAATTCGTGAAGCAGCTTGGCGAATAACATCAGGATTGTTGTAAAACCCTGAGTTTACTTGCTGCTGAATTTGTTGCAAACGTTCGGAGAGTTGATTGCCTGAAATCTGACGAGCTTCGACAGATATTTCAAGTGTATCATCGCGGCGGCGAATTTGTTCTACGTCTGTTTGTTTTTGGTCGTTAGTAGTGCGCTGTGCTTGTTCGTACTTTACATTAAGCGGTGTGCGCACCGAATCCAAAGAGTTGATTGGCATTGTTACCCCCGTGAGTAAATCATTAAAGATTTAGTTTGTTGAATATTCCGTAAACGATACTGCGCATCATCCATTTTGCGCTTAATATTTTCGAGTAAGATTGTGTCTGCTTGAATAAGATTATCAATTCGTGAACTCCATTCGACGGGATTCCCGCGTAATTCACGCTGACCGTTCGGGCTGTTATACCATTTTCTAAGTTGGTCGAGTAATTCCTGGCGGCGTTCGTAAAGATACGTGAGCATATCAGGCATTGTGTTTGTTTGCTGAACATCATCATCATTCGGAGAATCCGCCTGTTTTATAATTTCAGCAATCTCAATGGTAACCGTTTCAATCTCTTCAACTGTATTCCACCCTATGGTTGTGTTGTTTTCCATAGAAAATCAGATAAGTGAGTCAGTAACTTTCCCTTGTTGCTCAAGCGTACTGGCAATAAACTGTGATAGTTTCAGAGCAACTTCGGTAGGTATCTGCTGTACGACTTCATTGGTTTTGGAATTGATAATTTTAAGAATAATTTTTTTTGTATCTTTATCAATCGAAAACCGAAGTGCAGTATCCGGTGTATTGAAAATCTGTTGGAGATTATCCGACAACTTCGTAAAGTCAGTTTTCTGAGTATTTTTACGTGAAGTTTCTGCTACAGCGACAGAAGACTTTGTAGAAAGCTCTTCGCTGTTTTTTTCTTTTTGTCCACTCAATTCCGGCTTAATGTCCGCTGTTTGGACTACCGAAATAGATGAGGAACTTTGAATTGGAGTTATATTCATAACTTTCTCCCTGATAATACGCTGACTTCTAATATTCTGTGTTTAAGATATGCTTCGACATACATACTTTTATATTATGTAGAAGTACTTGAAGAGAATCCACTTAATAAATTAAACTGATTTTGTGCCTGCAGATATACTTTTTGGAGCTTTTCATACTCTTTTTTAAGACTCTCTGCTTGCGTGTCTATTCGTTTCTGGAGACTTGTCTTTTGCTTCGTAACCAGTGTAATCTGCCCTTGTAACGATTCACTTTTTGTAGAAATAAATCCATCTGAACCTAACAAGTTAGCGATTGCATTCTTTGCTTTCACCGCAAACCCGTCGCCTGATATAAAAAGATCCGATATTTTCTGAGGGTTTGACTCCAGAAAACTTTGCAATGTATCTTTATTTCCTACACTTAACGTTCCATCCTCTGCAATTTTAATTCCAATTTCAGTCAGATACTTTGGATTCCCAGAACCGACAGTTGAAACCGGTTCGTTTATTAAATTCCGCAGTTTGGAGTAAATCGAACGAAGACTTGGGTCAGCTCGAAGAGCTGTCGGGTCTTGCTTGAGATAGCGCACAGTGTCATTAAAACTGTCTAAAAACGGCTGAATAATCGTATTTGCAAGTTTATCTGTATCAACGGCAGTAGTAAGCGTTACAGGAGCATCGGATACACCCTGAGCTTTATTGAGTGTAAATGTAACTCCTGAGAATACATCGCTGAAAGAATTCGTCTCTCTAGTGACCTGAACCCCGTTTACTTGAATTTGCGAATCCAAATCCGCAAAATTTGCCAGTTTATAACCGGCTGATGTAGATGTTGATGTAGTGCGTGTTGCACTGTTTGGATTTAGTGCCGCTACCGTAATACCTATATCACCAAGTATATCGCCATCTGTAAAATTGACTTGATTGGATGCACCGGTCGTTTTAGCCGTAAATGTAAGTCGGGCAGTTGAGGACGTATCTTTCACGACAGCCGCCGATACATTAAATGCAGAATTACCATTGATAGCTGCAGCAATTTTTGCCAGAGCCGTTTCATTGGTTTCTCCTGTACCGAACACAACATCAGTTGATGTTCCATTGATAGTAATTGACTTTGTTAAGTCGGCAAACGCATACGCATCGGTTAAATTTTTCTTTCCGGAAACGAGAACATCATTCGAAGCCAGTCTGTCTACTTTCAGAGTACTGATACCTATAGTTGCATCCGATGTGGCGGTAGCGGTTACTACAGAAGTATCACTTGCTGTAATTTTTTTTGTATTGAACGTGGCAGCACTGCCTTCGGCAAGCAGATTATCTGCTTTTGCCGTAAGCGTTTCGATGCGTGTACGGAACTTACTGAGGTAAACTTTTCTAAACTCAAGCGTGGATTGTTTTGTTTTTAGAGCATCAATTCCCGCTTGCTTTGTTTTACGAAAAGCTTCAATAAGCAAATCGCTGGAAGACTGGCTTCCCTGCGAAAGTCCGTTGCCTACTGATAATGCTGTTCCTAAAAGGTCTGACATGGTTGTACCCTCCCGTTGGGAGATATTAAAATTCAATAAAGTTTTTGAGCTGCCTACTTGTAAACTTTGCCTATTCCAAGTTGAAAGCAACCGCCCACGTATTACGAAGTTCTTGAATTATTTTCAGGGCTTCGTCCGGTTTCTTCTGAGTAATACACCGCTGACAATATTCATAGAGCCGATATAAGCGGGTTGAGGACTCTTCATACTCAAAATTCAAAGCACCCATCAGTTCTATAAGCACCCTGTTCATCCGGGAAATATCGTTTCGTTTGCAACTGACAATAAATAAATCATACGTTTTAAGTGTGATTTTTTCGGGGCTCCATGTCAGTACTTCCTGATCAAGGTACGAAGGAACATTTCCATCGCCACCATATAATTTTCTTGCGGCTAGTTGCTGCGCCGGTGTAGGCATAGTTAATACTGTTAAAATGAGAAGAAAAACACGATGATTACAATCATTGCGCAGAACTCAAATTACGTGCCACTCCGTTTTGCCATCAAAACTTTTACGTATAATACAGAAAGGCGGGTTCAAAACCTCCGCCTTTCTGCATTATATTTTCGCCGATTCCTTTGCCGATATAATCTATGGCAACCACATCTTATATCTTTTACTTAGGAAATTTTATCTGAATAATTGCAAGAATTGCTGCGGATTTTGATTTGCTTGCGACAATGTAATAATAGAAGTTTGTTGCAAAAACTGTGCTTTAACAAGTTCTAACTGCTCAGTTGCAACATCTGTATCTTGAATACGGGAGATAGCTGCATTGTAATTCGTAATTTGTGATTTGAGCGAATCAGTTTGTGAAGCCAAACGATTAGAAACACCTCCAAGATACGAAGCAACTTTATTGACGTTGTCAAGAGCCGATGCCAAACTTGTGAGAGTTGTTGAAATATTTGCAGTAGAGAATACACCCAAGTCACTGCTGCTGATTGAGCTGAGCGAGTTCAAATCCAAGCCGGACACACCTGCGAAATTACTGTTACCTGTTACGGTAGTTAAGAAATTTCCGGTGATGTTAAAGTTCGTAGAGCTTGCTTGAGTTGTCAAATCAACTGCGAGTGTAAGCAACGAATTGCTTGCATTAAAACCAATAACGAAGTCACCTGAGAATGTACCGTCCAATAATTGACTGCCACCGAATACGGTCGAATCAACGATTGTTTGGATTTGCTGAGCAAAACGATATGCCGATTGTGCAAGAGCCACTTTTTCGTTTGTGCCAAGCGCACCTGATGAAGCTGTCGAAGCCGCATCTTTAATGCTTGTCAGCAGATTGTTAATGTTATCAAATGCATCTTGAGCTATATTTGCTACACTTTCTGCGTCACCTACAGCACCGAGTGCTGCTTTGAGTGCACCATTCCGAGCTTGAAGAGACCGTGACGTAATATAACCTGCAACATCATCTGATGCTGAATTGATGCGCTTTCCAGTAGAAAGACGTAATTGACGTAAAGCAACATTACTGCTGGATGCCTGAAGAGCGTTGTACGCATTTTCGGCGGGAGTGTTGGTGCGGATACGACCGGCACCTGAGACTGCTGAGGGCATAATAAACCTCCATGTAATAAGACCTAAAGTTTGGGCATCCTGCCGTAGTTTTTAAGTTCCGAAAGTAATTCTCGGCATAAACTATAAAAAACTTTAGAAAAAATTTTCAATAAAATTGAGACTGAATATCGGCGACACTAAATAATTGGATACCCCGGCTCACCTTACTACAATAGATACCTCAGTTTTTCCGAATGTTTTTATATATGCCAATATTTTGCAAAATGAGTATAAATGATTACATTGCTTTCCCTAACGGTTGAATTTAAATACCTTACTGAAATAATTTTACGCAGCCCTATCTTTAACCCTATTCTTTCTTGTAATTAATAATGAAGAATGATAATGAAGAATTATACTATGTTTGACGGAATATTGAAAGGAAAGGTATGAGCGCAGTTTATTCATTTTCGGACGAACTTCGCACTTGTTATCTCAAACAGTATGAAGCGATCAGGCAGCGGCTTGATGATTTTACCAAGGTAAATCAGGATGATTATTTTTACGAATTATGCTTCACACTATGTACTCCTCAATCGAAGGCAAAGAATGCAGTTCGGGTTGTAGAAATTCTCAAACAGCGAAACTTTAAGAATGAATTGTTTAACCCTGCCGATATTCTGCGGATGCCCGAGCATTACATCAGATTTCACAATCAAAAGGGTTTGTCGCTCATGCAGGCGCAACAAAAATACATTACCATTGAAGCAGAGATATTGTCCGCATCGTCGGTGAATCAAAAACGTGAATGGCTTGTGCAGAACGTTCGCGGGATAGGAATGAAAGAGGCGGCGCATTTCTTGCGAAATATTGGGATATTCGGTACTGCAATACTAGACAGACATATCCTCAAACATTTGGCTGCTTGCGGTGTAATTGACGTGCCTGACTCCCTCACACCAACATTATACATTGATATTGAAACAAAATGGAAGCAGTTTTGCGAGTGGGTAGGAATTCCGATGGATGAAATGGATTTGCTGTTTTGGAGTATGGAAACCGGTGAGATTTTGAAATGATTATGAAATATATTGTGAGTTTAACCGCCTATAATAGAATTATAATTTTTATGAATTAACTAGAAATACTGAAATATATTGTGGATTAAGTCGCCAGCAGGCATTTAATTATCATCCAACTTCGTATTTTTGCATGAATAACAGCGTTTTAGGTATAATTCTTGCTTTCAGGATTACATCTTTTGCAAGATCAAGCTGAAGAATTTCGAAACCGATGGAACTTTCCATCCTTAATCAAGTAATAATTACAAGTCAAATTTTCATAAATATTTGGAGGATTTCCAGATGAAGAGTAAATGGTATTTATTGCCCGTGACTGCAGCCATAGTTGCTATTGGAGCTATTGGTTGGTCGCATTTTGGCATCAACCCACAGTCTGCCGAAAAGCAGAAAACTAGTTCGCCGATAGCAACACAATCAGGAATTGACCAGAATTGGTACTCGGCTGTTACTCAAGATATTGCTAAGAGTGAGTATTTTATTCGTTATCAAGAGAAAGCAAAAAGCTACCAAAGTCCCAATCGCTCTCAAAACTTACGTATTACATATTTCAACGACGGCTTCTCGCTGGCACCTCGTACGGGCAGCAACGACAGTTGGAACGTAGATATGCGTCTTACCTCTGTTTCAAAAGGACAAAAAGGACTGTCGCTTGCCGGCACGGATATTCAGGTTAAAGACAACCGAATGACTGCTGAGAACAATGACATTCAAATCGAATATCTAAATAATGCTGAAGGGATGCGCCAAAACTTTTTGGTAAAGAATAAACCGGCAGGTCATCAGCCGCTTACCCTTACCCTTAAATCTTCTACAAACTTACAGCCGCACCAAGCAAGTAACGATGCTATCCTGTTCGCCGAAAAAAATCATCAGAACAAGGGAAAAGTGTGGTATAAAGACCTCAATGTGTGGGATGCTACACACTCTAAGCTCGCAGCAAAGATGGAACTTCACGGTTCAATGATAAATTTAGTGGTAGATGATCGCAATGCGGTGTATCCTGTTACGGTTGATCCGCTCTCTACAACCGCCAACTGGATGGTCGAAAGCAACCAAGCCGATGCCGGTTTGGGCTGGAGCATAAAATCTGCCGGAGATGTGAATGGAGACAGTTATCCTGATGTTTTAGTAGGAAGCCCACGATATGACAATGGTGAAACTGACGAAGGTGCAGTATTTGTCTATCATGGTTCAGCAACGGGCTTAGGTGCATTACCTTCAAAAAGTTTAGAAATCAATGTGGCAAGCGCAAACTTCGGTTGGAGTGTTTCTACTGCCGGAGATGTTAATAGAGACGGTTACCAAGATATTATAGTAGGAGCACCAACCTTCCAAAACGGACAAGCAAGCGAAGGCGCAGTATTTGTGTTTTTGGGTGGAGCTACAGGCGTAGCAACTACTGCAGCAGCTACTCGTGAAAGTGACCAAGCTGGAGCGCAATTCGGGTATTCGGTAGGTGTTGCCGGAAGAATTAACAATGATGATTCATCTGATGTTATAGTGGGTGCGCCCTTTTTTGATAATGTAGAAATTGACGAAGGACGCGTATTTGTATATTATGGCGGGAACACAGGTCTTCGCACTGATGCCCCTTGGACAGCAGAAAACAACCAAGACGGCTCTCGGATGGGCTGGAGCGTAGCAGGAAATGCTGACTTTAACCGTGATACTAAAAGCGATATAGCAGTTGGTACGCCGCTTTGGGACAATGGTCAGACAAACGAGGGTATAGTAAATGTATTCTACGGACTTGTGGCAGGAGGACTCCCTGCTGCCCCAAGCTGGTCACGTGAAAGCAATCAAAATGATGCACAATTTGGATATAGTATAGCAAACGCAGGTGATGTGAATGGTGACGCTTCGGCTGACCTGATTGCAGGAGCACCATTCTTCTCAAACGGTGAATCGAATGAAGGTCGTGTGACTGCATATTATGGAAGCAACACCGGTCTTTCCACTACAGACAGTTGGGTTGCCGAATCCAATCAATTAAATGCACGTTTCGGTCAGTCTGTAGCAAGTGCCGGAGATATTAATAATGACGGCAATTCAGACATTATCATCGGTGCGCCATTATTTGATGCCGGTGAAAATGACGAAGGACGCGTATTTATTTATGAAGGAAGCACAATCGGTATCTCCAGTGTAATCGGATGGATCACAGAAGGAAATCAAATTAACGCTCAATATGGAACTTCCGTTGCGGGAATCGGTGATGTGAATGGTGACGGTTATGGCGATGTAGCAGTTGGTGCGCCATATTATGATAACGGTGAACTTGACGAAGGGCGTGCTTTTGGATACTATGGCTCTGCAAACGGAATTGGAAATGCAGTTGCAGTTTTTGAAAGCAATAAAGTTGGCGGGTTCATGGGCTTCAGTGTAGCAGGTGCCGGTGACGTCAATGGTGACGGATACAGTGATATGATTGTAGGCGTATACGGTGGTGACTATGGTCAGGTCGGCGAAGGCAAGGCGTATGTCTATCCGGGAGGAGCAACCGGTTTAAGTGCAGTTCCACTATGGAGCTATGAAAGCAATCAGGTAGGGGCTGCTCTCGGAGCAAGTGTTTCTACCGCCGGAGATTTAAATGCCGACGGATACGCTGATATCATTGTCGGTGCACCTCTTTTTGACAGCGGTCAAACAGATGAAGGTCGTGTATTTGTATTTTTTGGAAGCGGAGGCGGTCCTTCAGTTGCCCCAAGCTGGACATCTGAATTCAATCAAGCCGGTGCTCAATACGGTATGACTGTCGCTTGTGTAGGTGATTTGAACAAAGATACATACAGTGAGATTGCAGTCGGTGCGCCACTTGCAGACAGCGGACAAACTGATGAAGGAATGGTTTTTGTATACAGAGGATCATTGCTCGGTGTTAATTCTACTGCTGCATGGATTGGAGAGGGTAACCAAAGCACAGCCCATTATGGTTCAAGCATTGCAGGTACAAACGATATTAACGGTGACGGATACTCGGATATAGTTATCGGTGCACCGGATGCAAATGCAGATGTTGATGCAGAGCTTGAAGGTAAAGTATATGCGTATTTCGGCAGTACCACATTCCCACAGGCAAGCCCCAGTTGGACAGGCGAAACCCAGCAAGACAATGCCCAATTCGGCTCAAGTTTAGCAAGTGCCGGTGACGTAAACGGAGATGGATATGGAGATTTGATTGTAGGTATTCCTAATTATCAAAACGGACAAGTTGGCGAAGGAAGAGCTGTAGTATATTATGGTGGGGCAAGCGGACCGGGTACAGTTCCAAACTGGACAATGGAAATTAATCAAGTAAATGCAACATTCGGTGATGCTGTCGCCGGCGGCGGTGATGTAAATGGTGACGGATATGCCGATGTGATTGTCGGTGCACCTAATTATACAAACGGTCAGCAGAATGAAGGCGGAATGTTTGTTTATTTTGGCAGTTCTACCGGATTATCACTTGTTGCAAATATGACTGCCGAGAGCGACCAATCAAATGCACAGTTTGGTGTAAGTGTTGCAAATGCAGGGGATTTCAACGGCGACGGCTATAGTGATATATATGTAGGCAGCCCTTCGTACGACAACGGACATAATGACGAAGGAAGAGTATATGTATATGTAGGAAAATACAATGGTGTTTCAGCTACTCCGAATTGGTCAACCGAAGGTGTACAAGCATTCTCTGAGCATGGATTAAGCACCACTGCTGCGGGAGATGTAAACGGCGACGGGTATGCAGATGTATTGGTTTCTGCTCCGTATTTTGATGCAGCATTCACAGACGAAGGTCGTGTTTATTTGTATCTAGGCAGTGCGACAGGTCTCTCAGCTACCGCTATAAACTTACTTTCACCTATCGGACGCGAAGGTGCTCTCTTTGGATGGAAAGTAGCCGGTGCCGGTGATATTAATGCCGACGGATTCGCTGATATTATCATTGGTGCTCCCTATTACGACGGTAACGGTGGCGCTGATGTTGATGCGGGAAGAGTATATGTATATTATGGTTCACAATCAGGATTAAATACTGCTGCCCCTACTATTATAGAAAACAGGCAAATCGGCTCTCTTTTCGGATTTTCTGTCTCGGGCTTAGGTGATGTGAATAATGATGGTTATTCCGACATAGCTATCGGTGCACCTCGCTTTGATAATAACCTGACCGACGAAGGTCGCGTTACTGTTTATTACGGAAGCAGTTCAGGGGTAAATACTACCATCTCATGGACGCAAGACGGTGAACAAACCGGTGCATATTTCGGTAATAGTGTTTCAAATGCCGGTGATGTAAACCGCGATGGCATTTCGGATATGATTGTTGGTGCATATCTTTATGATAACGGACAAGGCGACGAAGGTCGTGCTTATATTTATTACGGAACAATCAATGGTCTCTCTTCAGTTGCCGCATGGACAGCCGAAAGCAATCAAGAGGGAGCAAATTACGGATACAGCGTTGCCGGCGGAGGTGATGTAAACGGTGACGGTTACAGTGATGTGCTTGTGGGTGCAATATGGTACAACGGCATATATTCCAACGAAGGTCGTGTCTATCTCTATACAGGTGCTGCGGCCGGAGTTTCTGCTACCCCTGCTTGGACGGCTGTTGGCGGTCAGGAAGCTGCTGAATTCGGTAAAAGCGTTTCGGCTGCCGGTGATATTAACGGTGACGGGTATGGTGATATTCTCATCGGTGCACCGTTATTTGATAATGGCGGACAGCTTGACGCGGGTCGTGCATATCTCTATAATGGCTCAAGTACCGGACTTACTGCAACTCCGTCATGGATGGGTGACCCTAATCAAGAAAACTCAGAATTTGGTAGCAGTATAGCCGGTTTGGGCGATGTGAACGGCGATGGTTATGCTGACTTTGCAGTAGGAGCAAGACGATTCGACAATACTCTCAAAGACAGAGGTCGTGCTTCTGTATTCTATGGTAATGGAATCTCAGGCATTCGGGTAACACCCCGCCAATTCCGTGCTGATTTCAGTTCGGTGATTGTTCCTCCTCTTCGGTCACAAGCTCCAACATCAGTTGGGTTGCAAGTATTTGGAAGAACTCCACAAGGAAGAGCAGAAGTAAAAGCACAATTTGAAGTAAAACCAATCGGTACAGCGTTCAACGGTACAGGATTAGTCGTAACCCCTTCGTGGACAAGCGTAGGAACTGCAGGCATTGCTTTAGATCAGGTTATAAACGGTCTCACAAATGCAACTCCATACAAATGGCGTGTTCGATTCCAATACCGCCCTAGTGGAGGTGCGCTTCAGCCGTATAGCCGCTGGTACAGCAATGGATTTGATTCGCCGACTGAAGGAGATTTCCGCACAGGCGCAATCTGTAATTTGTTGGCAGATGCCGGCTCTGATGCAATTATTTGCATGGGCAACGGTAAAGTTATCGGAAAAGCTGCTACCGGAGGAGTTAATCCTGTTACGTATGTATGGGAACCTTCTGAAGGTCTCAGCTCGGCAGTTATTCCTGCTCCGCTCGCTAACCCTCAAATTTCAACAAAATATATTGTAACCGTTAATGATGCAAACGGATGTGTATCGCGAGATACAATTATGATTGTTGTAAAGCCGAATCTATCAATTTCTACGGGTGCAGATGTATCGGTATGCTCAGGAGAGTCAGTTCAATTAAGCTCGCAATTAACGGGAGGAACAGCGCCATTTAATTATTCTTGGCTGCCTTCATTCTCGCTTAATTCAGGTTCGATTAAAGACCCGATTGCATCGCCATCATCAAACACTCAATATATTCTGACAGTAACAGATTCAAACAATTGTGTCTCGCGTGATACAATCAATGTATTGGTCAATCCTCTTGCTGCCCGTCCGGACATTACACAATCGGTTGATACCCTTACTTCGTCCCCTGCTACAAAATATCAGTGGGCAAAAGACGGAAAAGATATCCCAGGTGCAACATCCCAAAAATATGTATTTAGCACAACCGGTCGCGGTAACTATACAGTTACAATTACAAACGACAAGGGCTGCAGAGCAACCTCTAACCCACGTTTTGTAAATCCTGTTGGTGTATACGAAGAGCTTACTACAATCGGGGTGACAATCTTCCCGAACCCGGTACATAATCAACTGACCCTCCAAGCTGACATTGAAAACTCATCATCAATTCGTGTGATGATTGACAATATGCTAGGCAATAGAATGCTATCAATAACTGAAATGGTACAAACCGGAATGTACCGTAAGAATATCGAACTCGATAATCTTCCATCCGGTATGTATTTGCTCCATATTTATATTGACGGCAAACACGGAGTTCAGAAGATAGTAAAAGAATAAAACTGCTCTTTATCGGAGCACAATCTTACGGCGGGAGAGCTTATCTGCTTCTCCCGCCGTTTTTTAATTACGGTTACTATGAAATTCTCGCTTAGAACACGGCTGACAGCTTGGTACAGTATGATAGTTATGGTTACTCTCACGTCATTGGGGGTAATTGCCTATTTTGCTGTGTCGAACGAACTCAACCAGAATCTTGACGTTTCTCTGATGAGGGTAGCTTCTTCGCTGGATAGGATAATTCAAAAAAAGCAAGCGGAAACGCAAAAGCCGTTGAAACCGGCTCCAATACGAAAGAAAAAAACCAGAAAAGAACGGCTAGCAGCCGACAGCAGCAAGCAGGATTCCTTTGCATTCTTCAGACAGAACGACACGAAACGCAATGATTCACTCACGCAGATTTCAGATACATTACAAGATGAAGAACAAAACCCTGTATGGTCAGCAGTGTACGAACATATTTTGCTTAACTCAAAGAATTACTTTATTCAAATAGCCGATTTCAATAATCAAGTTGTCTATCGTTCTGAAAATTTACAACCCGACTCCTTACCTGTTTTTCAAAATCATAGTGCAGATATTTCCATTGACTCCAAAAATTTTGTACACTATACTCTTCATTCACAGCAATTACGCCTGTATGTAGGCAAAACCAAATCGGCACAAATATCAATCGGTTACCCGATTGAAGAAATTGGGGAAACGCTCAATAGTTTATTTTCGTATCTGCTTATTGCTTTTCCGATTGTTGTTATCATTTCTACATTTGGCGGCTGGTTTTTAGCGAAAGTATCATTGCAGCCGGTTGATGATATTACACGTTCGGCTCAGGAAATAACAGCTCACAATTTAAGCAGACGTCTGCCAATGCCGCTTGCAAATGATGAAATCGCACGACTCACTGCAACCCTGAACCAAATGATTGAACGCCTCGAAGCATCATTCATTCAAATTCGTCAATTCACAGCAGATGCCTCGCACGAACTGCGCACTCCGCTAGCAATTCTGATGGGTGAACTTGAAGTTGCGCTCAGAAGCCCTAAATCTGCTGAGCAATACCGCCGCATTTTGGAAAGTGCTCAGGAAGAAGTCTCACGGCTTTCGAAAGTGGTCAGAAACCTGCTCGAACTCTCCCGTGCAGAATCGGGTCAGGTAAAAATTGACATGACAACATTAAACGTAAGTAGTTTGATTAGTGATATTTGCGAGGACATTGAATTACTTGCCGAGGAAAAAAACCAAACCCTTGAAACAATCATTGAACCGAATATTACGATTCAAGGCGATGATGTACGTCTTCATCAAGCATTCTTAAATATTGTGGATAATGCTGTAAAGTATACTCCTGCTGGCGGCTCAATTTTAGTACGACTGCTACGTGAATCCGGCTTTGCAGTCCTGAGAGTGAGCGACACGGGGGTCGGAATACCCGAAACAGATTTACCCCATATTTTTGACAGATTTTACCGAGTAGATAAAGCCCGCTCACAGGATGTACAAGGTAACGGGCTTGGACTGGCAATTGTTAAATGGATAATAGAAGCCCACCACGGTACGATAGCAGTGGAAAGCATTGCGAGTAAAGGAACAATCTTCACAGTTCGTCTTAAAGCGGACAAGTAATCAGTCCAAAAGGCATTTTCTTTGATTTTCCACGAAAAAAACCCTACTTTTGTGGCTTGAATTTTTCCAACTGATTAAAATTTCTCAGAGCTCTCAATTTTAAACAATGTACAATCAATTACCCGATAAAATAAGCTACCCGGATTTAGAACAGGAAACACTCACGTTTTGGGAATCCCAAGGAATATTTGAGCAATCACTCGAACTACGCAAAAACGCACCGTATTTCAGTTTCTACGAGGGTCCCCCTACCGTAAACGGCAAGCCGGGGATTCATCATCTCATGGCGCGAACACTCAAGGATTTAATATGCCGTTATAAGACAATGCGCGGATACTATGTACGCCGTCAAGCCGGTTGGGACACACACGGACTTCCGGTTGAGATTGCTGTTGAGAAGCAGCTCGGCTTGGTAAACAAGTCTGATATTGAAAAAATGGGTGTTGCAAAATTCAACCGTGCTTGTAAAGAATTAGTCTATAGCAATATCAAAATGGAAGGTGGATGGCGCGACTTCACCCGAAGAATGGGATATTGGGTGGATATGGATGCCGCGTATGTAACCTGTACCAACGACTATATAGAATCAGTTTGGTGGGCACTAAAGCAGTTTTTTGACAAGGGACTTATTTACAAAGGATTCAAAGTTGTCCCGCAATCGCCGACGATTGAAACTCCGCTCAGTTCACACGAGCTTTCGCTCGGTTACCGTGAAGTGCGCGACCCGAATTGCTATTTGAAACTGAAACTTATATCGTCACCTATTCAGCAGATAGAAGGTGCGTCCATTATCGTTTGGACCACCACCCCGTGGACACTTTTTGCAAATACCGCTTTAGCCGTTGGCGAAAAAATAGAATATGTTTTAGTAAAAAACACACGGCAAGTTGATGGTGCAGCGGTAAACGAAAATTTGGTGCTGGCGAGTTCACGCCTTACAATACTGGATGGTGAGACAGAAGTACTTGCTACATTTTCAGGCAAAGAATTGATCGGTACACGATATGAAAAGATTTTCTCGTATTGTGAAATAGATCCGGTGCATTATCCTAATGCACTCACTATCTTGCCGGGTACATTCGTTTCGACTGACGACGGTTCGGGAGTGGTGCACCTTGCTCCGGCATTTGGTGTTGATGACTTTGAAATGTCTAAAAAGTTCGGTCTGCCGATGCTCCAACCGGTAACTCCTAACGGACATTTTACAACCGAAGTGGAAGAATTTGCAGGACGAGCAATCAAAACCTTCAAATATGCTGACCATACCGAAGAGGGTGCAGATAAAGATATTATTATTGCGCTCAAACGTGCCGGAAAAATTTACAAATCCTCGATGGATTATTTGCACAGCTATCCGCACTGCTGGCGGACTGATAATCCTGTAATGTATTATGCCCGTGACTCGTGGTTTATCAAGTCGCCGGAATATAAAGAAACGATGATTGCACTCAATGCAACAATTCGATGGCAACCGCCGGAAATTGGTGCGGGAAGATTTGGGAACTGGCTGGAAGAAGTAAAAGAATGGTCTCTTTCACGGGATAGATTCTGGGGGACACCACTTCCTATTTGGGTAAGTGAAGATGGTAAGGATATGTTCGCCGTCGGTTCTATTGCAGAACTGAACGAAGGATTATATGAAGTTCGCGAAGGAGCTTTTGTACCTGTTGCCGAATGTGGCGTCGAAGTGGATTTGCATCGTCCGTTTGTAGATCATGTGGTTTTCAAGCGCAGCGGTAAGTTATATCGCCGGGTACATGAAGTAGTGGATGTGTGGTTTGATTCAGGTGCAGTTCCATTTGCACAAATGCACTACCCGTTTGAGAACAAAGAACTTTTTGAAAAGAGTTTTCCGGGTGATTATGTAGCCGAGGGTATTGACCAGACACGCGGATGGTTCTATACAATGCACAATATCGCCTCAGCAATATTCGGGAAACCTGCGTATAAGACTATTATCGTCAATGAGCTTATATTGGACAAAAGCGGACAAAAGATGTCCAAATCCAAGGGCAACACTGTTGACCCGTTCGAGATGATGTCCAAGTATGGTGCCGATGCTGTTCGCTGGTATTTTTTGGTGAATAATCCGCCATGGAAGCCCACATTATTCAATACAAAGGATATTGAGGATACGGTTATAGCCGATTTCTTCCGCTCGCTGACCAATTCCTATAAATTCTATGCACTCTATGCTAATATTGATGAGATTTCAGGTAATGAGCCCGAAGTTCCCATTGCAGAACGACCGGAACTTGACCGATGGATATTAAGCTGTATGAATTCTGTTATCAAGAAATACGGCGAATACATGGATATGTATGAAGTGACGAGAGCAGCTCGTTTACTTCAAGATTTTGCGCGGAATGAAGTATCGAATTGGTATGTACGTCGTAATCGCCGACGCTTTTGGAAAGGTGAAAAAGATAGTGAGAAATTGGCAGCATATCAAACCTTGCGAACAGTCCTGATGAACATTATCACAATGATGGCTCCGGCTGCTCCTTTTTTATCCGAGGACTTGTTCCGTAGGTTGCGTACTGAAAGTAATCCGGCGTCTATCCACCTTATGGATTTTCCTGTATGTGACGAGTCGTTGATAGACGAAGCATTAGAACGCAGAATGGAAGCTGCTCAAAAAGTCGTATTCCTTGCACGTTCGCTTCGTGAAAAATCAAAAATCCGTACACGTCAGCCGCTTCGGAGAATTTTGATTCCTGTGTCATCGCCACAACAGCGCCGCGATTTGCAGGCAGTGGAAGATGTTATTTTGGAAGAAATCAACATAAAAGCCGTTGAATACGTCAGTGAAGAAACAGGAATCGTAAAAAGAAGCGCAAAGCCGAATTTCAAAACATTGGGTAAAAAATGTGGCAAGAACACACAGACAGTAGCCAATGCAATTAAAGAAATGAACCCTGCAGCACTAAGGATGTTGCAACAAAACGGTAATTACATTCTCACAGTAGACGAAGAACAATACGACCTATCAACCGAAGATGTGGAAATTATCAGCGAGGATATCGAAGGGTGGCTTGTAGCTTCCGAAGGTGCATTGACCGTTGCTCTTGATACTGAAATTGACGATGAATTACGCGCCGAGGGTGTAGCCCGCGAGTTTGTGAATCGTATTCAAACCCTCCGTAAGCAGTCGGGGTTGGACGTTACCGACAGGATTATGCTAACATATTCTTGCTCCGCGCTAATTCATGAGGCGATTAATACAATGAAAGGGTATATCCAAAGTGAAACACTTGCTGAAGTAATAACGTATTCTGAGATTCAAAGCGGAGAGAGTGTAGAGATAGATGGAGAAGTGATTTTGATGGTTATTGAAAAAATAACAAACTAGAAATTTGATTCTTTAGTAATTTCGTTGACAAGAAAGCCAAATGCTACTTACAAACAGCTGTACTATCAAACAGTTTTTTGGAAAAAATATTTTAACCCCATAATTATTACAGGAGAAACGATGTCGAATCTGATAGTAGAACAAGCAGTTGAAGTTTCCGCACGTCCTGAAATTCGGTATTCGGACGAAGATCTTGCGATATTCAAAAGTATAATAGTCAAAGCCAAACTTGAAGCACAAGACGAACTTAGAATGCTCTATGAACGCTTGGACGATCTGACAAATCAAGATAATAATGCCGACAGTATGATTTATTCGATGCACATGGCAGAACAAGGTTCGGAAGCAATGGAAAAAGAAAAAACATACGCTCATATTAACAGGGTGAATGACTATCTACGCAAACTTGATGAAGCTCTCGAACGAATCAAGGATAAGACATACGGGGTGTGCAAAGAATGTGGAATATTGATTGCCAAAGAACGCCTTAAAGCAGTTCCTATTACAACACAATCCGCTTCATGGAAAATTCGTCAGCAATGCCCGGAAGACGGTATTGACCGTATCACCAAACAAGGATAAGTATTTTATATGAGCGACACTGAGAAAAATAGTTTTCAAAAATTCTTTCTGCTATCATTAGGATTAATTCTCCTTGACCAAGCTACCAAAATAGCCGTGAAGGGCTTTACACTTTTTGGAATCCACCATGAAGGAATGTTTTTAGGGCAGAGCTACCCCGTGTTCGGCGAAACCCTGCGATTTACCTTCGTTGAGAATCCGGGAATGGCGTTTGGCGTAAGTTTCGGTTGGGGCAAGGTATTCCTTACGTTGTTTTCGCTCATAGCCGGTGCCGGACTGGCGTGGTACTTATCCAAAATTCGTAATCATTCCAAATGGGTGCAGTTCGGTATCGCTCTTTTGCTTGCCGGAGCTTTGGGGAATTTTATTGACCGCGCCTTCTACGGAGTATTCTACAATGAAGGTGCACTGTTTTACGGATTAGTAGTTGATTTTATTCACGTAGATATTCCGGATATTAATTGGTTTGGGCAGGTTTACACACATTGGCCTGTGTTTAACATTGCAGATTCATGCGTAAGCTGCGGTATGGTGCTTCTGCTTATCATGAATAAAAAAATTCCGATGCTCAATGATTTATCCCCTAAAACACCTCCTCACGACGCAAATGAACTCCCTGAACATTCGCCGGAAGTTCACGAAGGAAGTATGCGCCTCGAATAATTTTTCTCAAGAACACAAAGACTAACACGAACAGGCGTTCAACCTTTAGTATGAACGCCTGTTTTATTTTTAAAGAATATCCTACGAATAATGGAACGCTCAGAAGACAAAAAAAACTACCCCGATTACATCGAAAAAATCTATGATTTCGTTATTCCGCACGGGCAACGCCCTGAACGGGTAGATGTATTTCTCACAGAGGCGATACCGAACGCTACACGTTCTAAAGTACAAGCCGCCATTGATGCAGGAAATGTAACCATTAACGGGAAAATCCACAAATCTTCTCGCAAGATTCAGCCCGGTGATGTAGTGCAATGCAAAGTGATGAAGCCGCCTCCGATGGAACTTTTACCGGAGAATATCCCTCTTGATATTGCGTATGAAGATGAGTATTTATTGGTAGTCAATAAACCTGCCGGGATGGTAACACATCCTGGCTTTGGCAATCGCTATGGTACGCTAGTCAATGCCCTACTCTACCATTTTGGACAGCGTGAAGCTATTGCAATAGAAGAACCGGAAGATGAAAACGAAGCGGACGGTGAGAGCGATGATGACGGCGAAAATGCCTATATCTTTAATTCCGATGCAATTCGTCCGGGTATTGTTCACCGATTGGACAAAGATACATCGGGACTGTTGGTAATTGCCAAAAATTCTGCGATCCATGCTGCTCTTGCCAAACAGTTTTTTGAGCATACTACACAGCGGGAATATAATGCAATTGTGTGGGGAGTGGTAAAAGAAAATGAAGGGCGTATTGAGTCGAGTATAGGGCGTTCCTCTCGCGACAGAAAAAAATTCGCAGTTGTCGAAAAGGACGGCAAACTTGCTATTACCGATTATACCGTACTGGAACGGCACGACTTCCTAACGCTTATCCGTTTCAAACTTCACACTGGGCGCACCCACCAGATTCGGGTTCATGCCTCAAGTATGCATCATCCGCTACTCAGCGACAGCACTTACGGCGGAGATGTCATTGCCTACGGCGGGCTCAAGAATACCACACAAAAGTCACTTGCCTTACGATGCCTGGAGGTCATGAACCGTCAGGCACTTCACGCACGGACTCTTGGCTTTACGCATCCGCATACGGGAGTGCGGTTAGAATTCGAGGCAGAACTTCCTGCGGATTTCAAACAGATTTTGGCGATGGTGAATAAGGATTGATTCTATAGCGCGAAATAGATATAAAAAGAACAGCCCACAATTTACAATTGTGGGCTGTTCTTTTTAAGAAAGGCAATGACTGTGGTATTATTCAAACGTATATGGCATTGCCATAAGCGCATGCTCTTTCATAGATATACTCAGAAGTGAATAGCCGTTTGCAAACTGTTTGCGGGCTGATTCGGGTATCGCTGTCGGGTGTGTAAATGCCGACCATGCAGCAGCACCCATTGTTTGGCGTAATGTTGCTTGCAGGCGTTCATCGGCACTTTCATCGCTTTCATCACCGTCGCTGTCTTCATCTTCTTCATTCGTATCTATACCAAATGCTTTGAGCAGTTCTTCCAAATCATCTTGAGGTTTAGGGAAAATTTGTACCATTACTTTCACTGAATCCGAGACACCAATACGACGTTTCACGAGTGAGAGGGTGGTCTGCCACCCGCCTAGGACATCTACCAGCCCTACTTTTTGAGCATCGTTACCGCTCCATACTCTTCCTTTAGCCAATGCCCGCATATCTTCGTATGTTTTATGTCGGCTTTCTGCGGCTTTCGATACAAAACGACGATATGTACCTTCCATCAGATTATGAAATTGGGCTAAGTCTTGTGTATTGTGCGCCAAAAAAGGACTCATAAAATGCGAAGAACGCCCGGTGGAAATTGTGTCTATCGTAATTCCCATTTTGTCGAATGTACCGGCAAATGTAGGCAAAATTCCAATTACCCCAACCGAACCGGTAATTGTTTGCGGGTGTGCAATAATCGTATCACAAGCCATTGCCATATAATATCCACCTGATGCTGCTACGTCGCTCATCGAAGCATAGACCGGTTTTACTTTTCGTGTTTTCTGAATTTCTTCCCACATAATATCCGAAGCGAGAGCCGAGCCGCCGGGACTGTCAATTCTCAAAATGATTGCTTTCACAAACTCATTTTCACGTGCTTTTTTCAAATCACTGACGAATGATTCTGACGCTATCTCTGCTTCCGAGCCACCACCGAACGGACCACCGCCACTGCGTTTTCCAGTGCGGATTGCACCCGAAGCATAGATAATTGCTATTTGATTTTTTACATCAGGTGTTGTAACATTTTTTTTATCGGGACTGTTTGAATAGTCATCAATAGAAACAAGATGGAGTTTTTTACTTTTATCGTCGCTACCGTGTGAGCGGACTCGGAGTTTTTCACGTACTTGGGTTTCGGTGGCAAATGCGTCAATAAATCCGTTGCTCAGTAGCGAATCTGTAGTGTAGACACCGCGATTGATTGCTGCATCTACATTCTCCACAGTCATTTTACGGAATTTTGCAATTGCTTCGTTGAATGTATTAGCACGTTGGGTAATAAGAGTGCGAAGCTCGTCCTTAGCAGGAGCGGAAAAGCTCTTACGGCTGTAGGGCTCACCAAAGGATTTGTACTCTTCAAATTGTTCTACATGGGCATCCACACCTAATTTTTCAAAAAGCCCTTTATAGAACATGACACTTGTTCCGGCGGCGTTGAGTTGCAGATACCCTTCACGCGGCATAAAGATGGAATCCGCAGGCAGAGCAGCATAATAATTGGCACGTTCACCGGTTTCCATAAATGCGTAAATAAACTTACCCGATTTCTTGAAGTCTTCCAAAACATCCAGTAATTCAGTGACTTTGGCAAAACCGGAAGTTGTGCCCGGCTTGATATAGATTCCTTTTATATTATCATCTGTCTTGGCACGCTTGACGGCATTCAGGATTTCTAAAAAGGTAGCAGGAGGAGTTTTTTGGAAAAGTCCGCTGTGGGAGTTATATTCCTTCATCGAACGGGAGAAATTAATCATCAGTACAGAATTTGACTTAACGGCGACTGCTTTATTACCGGAACTGCCGATTGAGCCGATAATAGCGGCAACAAAAGCGATAATACCTATTACAAATACTGCAAGCACACCGAAAATTATAACAACAGGTATCCACCAACGGGTTTTTCGCGGCTGAGGGGGAACATAGCCGGAGTATTGAGGCGGCTGAGAATATGGAACTTCGGGCATAAGGGGCTTTCAATAAAAAATAAAAAGTTGAATGTTTGTTGTTTGGCGGCAATTCTTGTGAGCTATACGCTAAAAATATCACGAAAGTTACATAGCTTTGTCAAACTTACAATTTCATTTAGATTCCACAAAGAACAGATTACGAAAATACAGCATGCACTCTTACATTCCTACGCTTCATCTTCCCGAATATCACTATGATTTGCCCGTCGAACGGATTGCCCTTGCACCGCTTCCTAATCGTGATATGAGCAAATTACTGGTTGCCCATTCAGATTCAGGTGAGGTTCACCACCATATATTCAGCGAACTCCCACAGTTACTACCCGAAGATTCCTTGATAGTAGTGAATACCACCCGTGTAATTGCCGCGCGACTCCTCATGCACAAACAGAGCGGCGGAGCAGTTGAGGTATTTTGCCTATCTTCTGCTGACGACCAGCCCCCTGCTCTTGCACTTATGGAACATCAGCCGAGTAAATGGAAGTGTCTGCTGCGCGGTAAAAACATTCAATCCGGGACAATCCTTACGGCAGATGTTAATGGAATTGAAAGTTTGAAACTATCGGCAATTATCATTGAGCGTACATATTCGGAAGCGATAGTAGAGTTTCGTTGGAATAGCGATTCGACTTTCGGAGAAATTCTCGACAATTTCGGGCGGGTCCCTCTGCCACCCTATATCAAGCGCGAGGCAACCCCCGAAGATGCTGTTCGCTATCAAACGGTATATGCAACAAATGACGGTTCGGTTGCCGCACCGACTGCCGGACTGCACTTTACCCCCGAAGTATTTGATGCCTTACACAAAAAGAATATTCATCAGACGGAGGTGAATCTCACGGTGGGCTTGGGTACATTCAAACCAATTGAAACAGAAACAATTTCCGAGTTTTCGATGCACGGTGAGCTAATCTCCGTCGAGCGTGATACCATTCAGCAATTACTTGAGTGGCTTGATAGTCCTACAAAAGGACGGCTTGTTTGTGTGGGGACTACCTCTGTACGAACCATTGAATCGCTCTATTGGTTTGGTGTGCGGTTGTGTTGTAATGATGGCGGATGCAAGGAGCAATCTACGCTTTCCGTTAAGCAGTGGGATGCGTTTCGACTGGCGGACAATGCAGTTTCACCCCAGGAATCACTGACTGTCATTATAGAGTGGATGGAAACACATTCTCTCCAAACTATTACGGGAACAACAGAAATTATGATTGTGCCTTCCTATACATTTCGGCTTTGTACTGCACTGGTTACTAATTTTCATCAGCCGCACAGTACGTTAATTTTGCTTGTGGCTGCATTTGTCGGGAAAGATTTATGGAAGAAAATTTACGATGCTGCGCTGGAGAATGGGTATCGGTTTCTTAGCTATGGGGATAGTTCGTTGTTGTTTGGGAAGTAAGTTTTTTAAGCCCTACCAGTGTACTCAAAACTTTGCACTAACACCCATTCTAATACTAGCCGGAGTGCCCGGCGTGTAATTCACCTCTGAAACTGCTACCGGTTCATTCGGCAAGCGACTGGAAGTGTCGAACTGTGCCTCCCGCCACTGAGAATTTAGCATATTCTCGAATTGAAATGTCAAATCGAAATTATCCGATACTGGAACTACAGCGGTAAGGTCGAGTATGGAATACCCCGTAGCTGTCAGTGAATTATCTTCATTCGCCGGACGCGAACCGATATGGCGCAACCGGAGAGCCGTACTGAATTCGTCAAACTTGAATGTAGTAAATGCAGTCATAGTAATATTTGGTGCAAGTGCTATAAAATTCTCACCTTCCGGTAAATCGAGAAGCCGTCCTTTTGACATTGTCAGTTCAGTACCTACTGTCAGCCAATCGGTAGTATTGTATCGCAGCTCTACATCAATCCCAATCCTGCGTGAACGCCCTGCTTCTTCCGTAGTTCCTTCGTCACCAATCCAGATAAATTCATTTTCCAAATCCAGCAGCCACGCATCTGTGGAAACAGAGATTCTTTCACCAGTCCACCGTGCGCCGATTTCCGAACCGAATGCTCGCGGGACAGTGTTACCGTTTGTTTTGCTCACAGCAACCCGTGCGTCATTTGAGTGAAACCCGAAACCTGAATTAAAAAACAATGAAGCATTTTCACTTACCGCCAATGATACGTTTGCCTTGGGTGAGACGACAAACTTATTTGAAGTACCGTGCGCGCCTCCCCCCTGCTGAGCAATATTTTGGACATTAAAACCAATATAATCACCACGCAGTCCAAGCTGAATACTGAGATCAGAAAACAGAAACGAATTCTCAGCGAATACACCAACATTGGTTTGGTTGATTTTATTATCCCGCGTTGTTTCGAGCCGTGTACGTGCATGATTATGGTACAATGCTGCACGGATATTATCATTACGCATATCAGCACCAAACTTTGTTTTCATTCCGACTGACCCAAAAAGCGAGAAGAAATCCTTTTCACCTCGAATATAGATTACCGAACGGTTGTCAGTCTGCTCAATCATATCTCCCCGAACGGAATCAATTGCAAAGAATGTGAAATTACTGAATAATTGAAATTGGTAATCGGTAAACGATGCACTGAGCTTCATTGGTGATTCACCCTTGGTTTCCAGAGCAAGTTGCAGAGTGGTGCGATTGGTGTTTCCACCTTCGTTGGGGTCAATTGTTCCAAAGCGAGTAATCAATCCGCTTTCGACTGCTCTCTGTGGTATCTGACCGCTTGCATCCCATCGTGAACTAAAGCCCATTATTGAGGCAGTAAGAATTGAGTTATCTGAAATCGGTGTGTACGTTTTACCGATATAATTCACACGTGAAAAATTTTGAGGAGCGTCAAAGAAACTGCGGGATGAGAATAATTCTGCTCCACCATACGTTTTAGTTGCACCGATTGATGTGGTAAATAATCCCAGTCCGCGAAATGTACTGAATGAACCCGCTTCAGCTTTAATGATATTATTTGCAAGGGTATCGGCGGTTCTGAACGTAACGGCTCCTGCCGTTGTCAAATCGCCGTAACTTGCAAAATAAGGTCCCTTCACCACTTCTACACGTTCGATAGTTTCTGGAATAATAAAATGTAAATCAGCATATCCCTGACCGTGTCCGTGCGATACCATATTTACGGGTGCACCATCTACTTTTATATTTACGTCCGTACCGTGATCGCAATCAAAACCCCTCAAGAAAATTTGCTCTGCCTTTCCTCCGCCTGCGTGCTGCGCTGTTATCAATCCCGGAACAATACGCAAAATGTCCTGCGATGATGATCGGGGAAGAAGATTCAAATTCTGTAAGCGGAATGTTTGATCGGTAGCAGCAGAGTAAATTCTATCAGCATTAATAACTACGGTTTCTGTTTTGAATGATGTTGTATCATTATACCTTTCTTCTGATTTCTTTGGTAATGTACTTTGGGAAAAGATAATACCTGAACTACCAAGAAAGATAATAATAAGTATAAATGTTTTCATGTGAAACAGGAAAGAGTATATTCTGAAATTTAATAGTTGCCTGAATTTTGAGAGACAGGGAAATAGTCTAGCAGTGATTCTGAAGGATTCAGATATTTATAGAAAAAGATATTACGAACCCTATACGACCCCATCGGGGTCGAACGTTTACATTCGTTGCAATTGCTATAAACATTTAATCCCTAAAGGGATTATACGGAACAATTACATTCAATGCTCATGATACAGACATTTTCACTGAGATGACTTAATTAAGAATTATCGGCATAAATACCGGGTTGGCAATTTTTGCAAGTGCCATATACTTCACTGCTTCGGGTGTATTTCCAATTGCTTCTTCGATGCTTGCGGCAAGAGTCAGCATTTCCGCATCCTTGGAATTCATGCGCAGTGCCCTGTTTATGTATTCCTTAGCTTCTGCTTGGCGATTACTTCTGTACAGTGAATATGCCATCGCATATTGTGTGGTTATATTATTTGGACGTTGTTTTATTTCTATTTCTGCGTGCTTGAGAGCTTCATCATTTTTAAAGTTGTTTTTTGAGTACAGGATTGCTCTTTCGGCGTGGTTGATATGCCCTGCCTGTTCATCTTCATCCATCATCGTCTGTATGATAGTGAGCAATGAATCTACTGCTTTTTTATTTCCGCGCTCTTGTTCAATTTCAGTTTTTCTCTCTAAAAATGCTACTTCGGGAATCATCATCAAAGCTGTATCTAGCAACAGAGCAGCTTCATCATACCGCTTCTGTGATTTATATACATTAGCAAGTCCGGCAATTGCAAAAGGATAGTTTTTCCGTTCGAGCCGTGCAATCAAATACTGACCTTCCGCTTCCGATATTTTACCTTGGTGGTAATATAAGTTGCCAAGCGTAACCCGTGTCCATGCTGCATCTTCCGTTCCGGGCAAACCTGCCTGAACTGCCATCTTCATTGCTTCAACCGCACCCTCATTATCTCCTGTAATTTCTCGCAGATACGAAGCACGTGCGTATGCCTCCAGTCCGGGACGCAGACTCATCATTTTATCAACGTCTTGGACTGCCTCATCGTAGTTTCCGAGTTCAACATTAGCGTCACATAGCATACCGTAGACTGCTGATGCCGCTATACTCAAACTACTGATTTGCACAGCAAGTTCTTTTGCTTCGCCGAAATGGTGCAGTGACAGTAATACACTTGTCTTCAAAATCAATGCCTCCGGATTCTGCTTGTCTTTGGAAATCGCTTCTTCCAAACAAGCCATAGCAGCCGGATAATAATACGGATGCTCACCTGTTACTTTTGCTTCATACATGAACACTTTGGCAAGAGCGCAATAAGATTTTACTTCATTTGGATTTGCTTTGATTTTTGATGTTGCATCATTGTATTTTTTTAGTTGAACGGCAAAGTCTTCAGCATACAAACCGGCTCTGCGCTGCTTTAGTTCGGCAGGAACGAACGATTTTAACGAACCTAATTTATTACAGGAAGCAACAGTCAAAGAAATGATCAGGAATAGAACAAGCGTTTTCATATATGATTGATATAAATAGTGAGTGATTATCATACGTAGACTTTTGACTCGGTTTCCCCTCTCTTCCTTTAGAAGCAAAGGAAGAGAGGGTTTGCCGAATATTCCGAGAGAAGCAGTTAAACTGTTTAGCGGGAAACAATTATCTTCGATGAAGATAACTGGCGACCGTTCAATTGCAACGATGCCATATATGCTCCATTTGCAACTCCGTCAGCAGGATTCCATACTGCATCGAAATCGCCATTTGTCACATTCTGATCGAACACTACCGCTACCAAATTACCATTGGTATCAAATATTTTAACCGCAGCACGACCGCTTTGAGCGATATGGAACCGCAACGATGAAGAAGTATTTGTAGGATTAGGATAGTTGCTGCCGATAAAGAATCCGGCAGGAGCAGACACACCGATACTTTGAGGTATTTCCCCTTCGTTTACTTTAGTTACCATTTTGGTATAGTCATATCCTCTGTGAGCTTCTGCCATATACGGGAACTGCTTTACGAACGGCTTGTCGTTTTTGTCAGGACCGGCATTATAGGTTATTACTTTTAATAGATTAGCTGTAACGGGCGATGGCGACTGACCGGGCGTATAATCGTCATACCACAAACCAATTGCTGCAAGTACAGCACCTGATACTGCTTGAAGCTCGATAGTCGTTACATCGTCTTCCAAACGGCGACCATTAGGGAAACCGTCCATATTTGGAATTGCCTGCAATGAAGCATCGGTATTAAAACGGGGGTCTGTAAGTCCAAGAACTGCTGCCTGTATCAAACCGAGTGTCGAGAAGTCTTTGCTGTCGCGCGGAGTAGGCGGTACAGCCATATTCAAGCGTAATTCATCGCAGAGAGTCGGCAAGAAGTTATTAATGAACGGCTTACCTTCGGCGAGTGGGTTGCCGTTCTTTCCTGTAGCCAATTGATATGGTTTGAGGTTCGGTGCGCCGGTATAGAATATCGGGAGCAAATCAACCGAACGGGGAGAGTTAGGTTGCAATAAGATATTACCAAATAAAGCGGTATCCAATGCTCCGCCTACACCGCCGTTTGTAGCTTTCAAACCATATAAACCATCTTTGCCGTTACGGAAATCAAACGAACCAAGAGATTTCGATTGAATACGCAGTGCAGCCATAGCAGGAACTGCCGAACCGAACTGACTGTCGTCCATATAAAGTGCAAGCTCAGGATTTACAAAATATTTTGCATACGAAAGCTCTTTCGCATTGTCATACGGAGAGCCGGAATTCCAACGGTCTTTGTCACCAACAGGAATTACCGCTTCGTTTGTAAGTGGCATTCCGACGCGTGAAATCTGCACCCATTCACCGCTTACATCCGGCTTGCCGCCATCAGTGCGGAGTGTTGTGATTTTTGGACGAGAAGCAGAAGCCCATACTCCGATTACAAAATCCCCGTCTAGAATATTTTTTGCCATTGAAACCGATTTCTTATCTTTTTGCAATGTTGCAATCGGAATTTTGAGAGCAATTGCATGACAATTAAACCCTGCTACCGCATCGCGTGCTTTATCGGCACCCATACCGTCTCTTTTACGGGTTTGACCTAAATCGAAAATACCGCCGAGGTCAACGAAAAACGGATCATCAACCGGACCGCAGAATACCGTTTCGCCGGATGATGCTGTTGTGATAGCATTTGCCATGAGTGTAGAATATGGCTTACCCAGCCCTGCAGCACCTTCGATGGAACGAGGTCCGATATTTGACGGAGGTACAGTACCGTTCGATACAATCGTTGTGAATGTTTGACCGCCGTCTATTGAACGCTCACATATATATGATGTTTTTAGATTCTCTTTTCCTAAACGTATATTGAAAAACGTAGTAGGGTCTTCGTTTACTTTGCTGAATGTAAAGCGGTAGGTAATTTCATCACCCACTTTAGCAGCATCATTATCAACATGAATTTCATAGCGGACATTCTCACCGAAAGATGCATAGTTCGGTCCGCCTTCCGGCAATTCAAACGGAATGTAGTTAGCAATTATCGCTATCGAATTCGTGTCGTCAGGACAGCGAAATGCGTAGAGATCTGTATTGTCGGCGAGCGGATCATTACTGATAAGCGGGGCTTCGCGGTGGGATGATGCAACAACCAATATTGTTGATGCAATCACTCCAAGAGCAATAAGCAAACGGCTGCTCCAAAACTTAGAGAACATACTCATAAAATACCTCAATAAAAATAATAAATAAATAATATATAAGACTTTACACACACTGTTGTTTTTTTGATTTGCGTGTGCCAAACTGTCCTTTTGAAGCATTATACGAGCTATTATCAGGATTGGATTTTGATAAAAAATAATAATTTTCTGATGATGACAGTATGTCTTTGGCAATCACAACTGTCATTCTATAACTATGAATGGCTTTCTATCCTACAAATTACAAACGCTTTACAATAGCTTTGGGCAGTAATTTTCTCAAAATTTGTGTAATTTGCACTAGGAGTCGAGTATGTTTATTTGAAAAGGATGGGCATATTCCGGTTAATTTTATGCACTACTAACTATACCATTATGAATACCATCAGTAATTATATAGGCGGTGAATTTCTCAAGCCGGTGGGCGGGGGTTATTTGGATAATTATGAACCTGCAACGGGTAATGTTTACTCACTTGTTCCTGATTCTGATGCTCGCGATGTGGAATTGGCTGTTCGCGCAGCGCAAGAAGCACTGCCTGTATGGTCGGCTATGTCTGTAGAAAAACGCTCGGAAATCATGCTCCGCATAGCGGATTTTCTCATGCTTCACTTAGAAAGATTTGCTGCTGCAGAAACAATTGACCAAGGGAAACCGCTTTGGCTCTCGAAAGCAATGGATATTCCTCGCGCAGCACAGAATTTCCATTTTTTCGGTACGGAAATCCTACACTTCGCCTCTGAAACTCATGCCACCAGTCAGCATCTTAATTATACACTCCGCAGTCCGATTGGTATCGTAGGGTGTATTTCCCCATGGAATCTTCCACTGTATCTATTCTCATGGAAAATTGCTCCTGCTCTTGCCTCGGGCAATTGCGTGATAGCCAAACCCTCTGAGCTTACACCAATGACTGCGTATCTTCTTGCTGAAATTTGTCAAAAAGCCGGTATGCCGCCGGGGGTATTGAACATTGTTCACGGTCTAGGAACAAAAGTAGGAGCAGCAATTACCGAGCATCTAGATATTCATGCAATCTCGTTTACCGGTGGAACTAAAACAGGTGCAGCCATTGCCCGAACAGCTGCACCGATGTTCAAGAAACTTTCACTCGAACTAGGCGGGAAGAATCCTAATATCATTTTTGACGATTGTAATATCGAAGAAGCTGCCCTGCAATCTGCCCGTGCTGCATTTACAAATCAGGGTGAAATATGCTTGTGCGGTTCGCGGATATTCGTACAAAAGTCAATTTACGATGCTTTCAAAGAGGAGTTTCTCGACAATGTAAGTAAATTTACGGTCGGTGACCCACTAGAAATTACCAGCAAACAAGGTGCACTCGTCTCGAAGGCGCATTTTGAAAAAGTCCTATCGTATATCGAGTTAGCGAAGGAAGAAGGTGGGACGGTTCTTAGCGGAGGTAAAGCAGTAAGTCTCAAAGGACGCTGCAAAGGCGGCTGGTTTATCGAGCCGACCGTTATTGAGGGATTACCGCATGACTGCCGCACTAATCAGGAAGAAATATTCGGTCCGGTAGCTACTCTTATTCCCTTTGAAACCGAAGAAGAAGTACTCGCCATGGCAAATTCCACCAATTACGGACTTGCTGCCGTTATTTGGACGGAAAATTTATCCAGAGCACATAGAGTTGCAGCAAATCTGCAGAGCGGAATCGTCTGGATAAATTGCTGGATGGTACGCGACCTTCGCACTCCGTTTGGCGGAGTAAAACATTCAGGTGTAGGTCGCGAAGGCGGCTTTGAGGCACTTAAATTTTTTACTGAACCAAAGAATATTTGTATAAAGCTATAAACTCTATGCCCAAGCGCACACACCCATATCAGCTTTGTCGGCTATCAATCTGTTGAATGGCAGGACACGCACGGTGCACCCCTTTACACCGCCGGATATGGACTCATACCCGCCTTGATAATAAAACACCCCGTTTGCAGCACTTTTCATTTGGAGTGTAATTACTTTCGGTTCGGCAATATTACCGTGTGAATCCACACTTCCATAATACCCCTCTACCAAAACATCATTTGGAGAAAGTGCACCAAGTTCGACAGTTGCATACACCTCGATATGATTACCTACATATGCTTCACCAATGCCCTCAAGATGAACATTCTGTACCTTTACATTCTTCCATTCAGCGAGTATGCGTAGCTTCCAATCACGCAAAGCACGCGCCTGCTCCCCATTACTTGCTGCAAGCACACGAGAACGCTCCATTGCAGGAAGATAGAAGTTCTTTGCATAATCTCTCACCATCCGCGTTGTTGAGAATTTTCCGGCTACACTCCGGATAGATGCTTTCATTCTTGCGACCCAATCATGAGGCATACGATTTTTGGGACGGTCAAAAAAAGTAGGAATAATTACTTGCTCCAAGAGGTCATAGAGAAGCAATGCTTCCATTGTATCTTGGTCACTACGATTGGGATAGTCCTCACCAAGTCCGATTGCAAAACCATTGTCATTCGTATAGCCCTCATCCCACCATCCGTCAAGCACACTGACGTGAAGACATCCGTTGAGTCCGGCTTTCATACCGCTTGTTCCGCTTGCTTCGTGCGGACGGCGCGGGGTATTGAGCCAAATATCACTACCCTTAACCATTGCACGTGCAATAGCCATGCTGTAATCTTCAAGAAAAACCACGTAATGCTCTAAGCCATGTTGCCGAACATTATGGATAATCGCTTGAATCATTTCTTTGCCGGCGGTATCATGGGGATGCGCTTTGCCGGCAAGAATTATCTGTACAGGTTTTAATGGGTTGGTAAGTATTGCCTTCAATCGTTCCATATCACTAAAGAGCAAAGTGGCACGTTTGTACGTAGCAAACCTTCTAGCAAACCCAATTGTAAGGGCATCGGGATTAAGATACTGATTTACCAATGCCAGTTGCTGAGGCGCAACCTTTCCTTCCATTTTTTTCTGCAAGTATTTCCGGGCAAACAGTACCAAACGTTCACGATACCTTTGATGCACACGCCACAGCTCTTCCGACGGAATAGCATCCACGCGTCTCCATAGTGATTGGTCGTCAGTTTCGGTTCGCCAACGTGGAGTTAGATAACGGTCGTACAATTCGCCCATGCCACCAGCTATCCATGTAAGCGTATGAACTCCGTTGGTAATAGCCCCAATTGGAACTTCCTGTTGAGGAAAATCTTTCCAAAGTTCCTGCCACATTTTGCGTGCTACATCACCGTGAAGCTGACTTACGCCATTTCGATACGAAGAAAGACGAAGTGCAAGAACAGTCATCGAAAATGTATCGGTAGCAGTGCGTTCTATATTCCCAAGCGCAAGAAAATCCTCTCGAGTAATTCCAAGTACACGCCAATACCCGCTAAAGTACTTATCCATCAGCCCCGAACTGAAAACCTCATTGCCGGCTGGAACGGGTGTATGCGTTGTGAAAATCATCCCGGCATGGGTTAATTCCATCGCAGTTGAGAAATCCATATTAAAATCATGCATCAAAAAACGGGTCCGCTCTAGGGTAGCGAAAGCTGCATGACCTTCATTGATATGAATGATTGTCGGATTGATTCCTATAGCCCGCAATGCGCGAATACCACCTATTCCAAGAAGAATTTCTTGCTGTATTCGAGTTTCTGTATTGCCGCCATAGAGCTGATCTGTAATGTCACGATATTCAGGATTTGCACTGTTTTGAGGGATGTTTGTGTCCAAAAGATAGAGGGGAGTACGTCCTACTTGTACTTTCCAGATTTGTGCGAATAATTTCCCATGAGGATACTCAAGATCAATAGTGAGTGCCTCACCCTGTGAGTTTTTCATCAGCATCATTGGCATTGAATAAAAGTCATTTTCAAAATAACTTTCTTTTTGCCATCCGCTTTGTGTTAAACTTTGGCGAAAATATCCCATCTGGTACAGAAGTCCAACGCCTATAAGGGGTACTCCGAGATCACTGGCAGATTTCAAATGATCGCCTGCAAGAACACCTAAACCACCTGAATAATTGGGGAAACTCTCGTTGATTCCATATTCCAAACTAAAGTATGCGATGTAATTATTTGGCTGTGCTGCTACCGAAGAATACCACGTTTGCGCCTCCATATATGCACGGAATTTTTCGTAGATAGAATCCAAGAAACTCACAAAATCCGCTTGTTCAGCAAGCAATTGAAGGTGTGCCTGTGGTGCTCTGTTAAGCAAAGCCACAGGATTATGACTTACCTCTTCCCACAGTTCTAAATCTATTCGTTCGAATAATTCCTGGGCGTCAATATTCCAACACCACCAATAATTATAGGCAAGCTCTTTTAATGCAGCTATTCGCTGAGGAAGTGTTGCCGATACAATATACGTTGCGACTGGTTTCATATCTTTAGTTGTTTTCTTGTTATGCTTTATTTATTGGATTCCGTTCATTATTTAAGCACGTTCTCTCATCATCAAAAATTATGGTTTATACACTATAAAACTAAATCCGTTCTGCACATTCACACCTGTCAAATTAAAAATTCTCACGGTAAGAAATGCGTTAGAGAGTGGATTTGATGTGGCAATCAACGGATTTCCACCGACAGGTGTGATTACCGTTGTATAATTTGCAGCATTATAATTCTCACCGTCAATTTGAATCACATAATAGCCCGCCCCATCCCAATTACATGAGAAATTTGGAGTTCCTGAAGTAACTCCCCCATTGGCACTTACTGTTCCGTAGCATATGGGCATCGCACGTCGTTCTGCATTAGCGGCTGTTGTAGAATATGTTTTGGTAATATCACCGCTCACATTCACTTTACCTTTGAAATTTCCGGCATACGCTGCTGCACTTACATTTGTATTTACGCCATAGACTGCGATCCCCGAATCACTGACAGCTTGCGCGCTGAGTGCATAGTTTTTTCCGTTAGTAGATGTTGCTCCGGCGTAAACACCCGTTCCTATACTACTTGCGGACTGTCCCCAAACGCCGTAATTAACTGCCGAAGTATTCGTTGCATTACCATATACTCCCACTCCGTTTACCGAAGAGCCGAGAACACCTGTACCGGCTCCGGCTTGCGAACCCCACACACCGATGCCATTAACGGCAGTACCGTTGTTGATGCCTCGAACCGCAGCTGAGGAACTGCCCGGAGCAGTCGGAACAAGGACACCTAAAACAGCAGTAGCATTAGCAGCGGTGGAATTGGACTCGCCACGAACACCGGGGTAAACACCTGTTGTTGCAGCATGAATCCCTACAACTCCAATACTATCAGCACTTGCACCTACTATACCAACGCCTCGATTTGAACTTCCGAACACACCTCTGCCAAAACCGCCATGCCATCCCCATACGCCATTACCTTTTGTCGTAGTATCGGAAATTACACCCTTTACCCCGCTTGAATTAATTCCCGAAGTCGTTGTAGCAGCAATACGACCAATTATCCCCGATGAAGAATCGGATGCTGAATTAGATTCAGCGATAAGTGCCGGATTTGTTCCTGTTGCCGATGAGTGGACAGCATATAGAGCAATACTGTCACGACTGGCGGCTCTAATCCCTACACCCGATGTTGAATTTCCATAGACCCCCGACCCTTTGCCTGAGTGCGAACCCCATACACCATAACCATTTGCTGTAGAATTTGTACTGAGTCCGCGTACACCGCTTGCATTTGCACCCACAGTGGCATTGACTACTTGTCCGTTAATACCGATTGCACTATCGGCACTTGAAAGAGACTTACCACTTATTCCGATTGTTGTTGCTGTTGTGTGCGTAGCAATCCCCTCGATTGCGGTTGATTTTGAACTATTGGTTTCCGCCTTGAGTGCAGAGGCACTGCTCGAAGCACTGTTCACCTGAAAATACCCTGCGTTTCCAATTCCAGTTGATACAGCAGAGAATGCTACTCCTGCTCCGCCTGTCTCAGCCACAAGAGCAGGAGTATTGCTTGCACCGCCTGATTGGGAGAAACGTCCTGCTGCTCCGTTACCTTGATTTGTAATGTCAAATGCTGCTCCGTTGTGTGCTACTTGTCCTCCATACGGCAATGCGAATCCTGCTCCGCTCGGTGTTTTCCATTTTAAAGATCCGCCCCCATCATTTGTAAATGTAAGCACTTGACCATTTTGCGGAATACCGGAAGCACCAATCTTAGCAGATGATACAGCACCGTCAGCCAATAAGTTTTCGGTAATCCCGCCCGGAGACACACCGATACCCACGTCACCTGAATTTTGAGTAACATAGAGAGACGGAACCGGGTAAATATGTGTTACAACATCACTCCACGCTGCACCTTTTGCCGTAGCAATAATCCCTTGACCCGGTTTTGACCCGGTTTTATTGATTTTAAGGGTAGTGAGGGATGTATCGGGTACAGTTAATGCTCTAAAGGCATATCCGGTTGACAAAAGCTGAACGCGAGGAACAAGCGGGGTGCCATTTTCAATTGCAAGCTCTAACCAGTATGGCTTATCGAACGGTAATTCAAACGGAGTAAATTCTCCGATAACAGTACTGAACAAACCATTGGTTACTTGAATACTCTGTGTTTCCGTATATAAGGGCGCACCTCCTGTTGGTACATCATATATCTTAATATTAATTCCGACTGTACCATTCATTGGACCCGTAGCACCTTCGAGAGCACCTTGATAATGTATTTTTTTAGGAAATTGTACTTGTGCTTGCGCCGTACCGACAAGCAGGATAATTGCAAACAGTAAAGAAAATAAGGACTTCATGGGGCTTCCTTGTGAATTATGGATAAAATATTATTTGTTATTTTTTTGTGTATTGAATCAACTTTGAAGTTGCAGTCTGAATTCTAACCTTATTACTCCTTAAGTCGTGAATTTCATAGGATGTTATTTTAAGGGGAATCAGCACTTCATGTGAAAAGTAATTATTAACAGTTACAATTGTAGAATCAGTAAAATACTGAATTCTATTTTTACTTTCGACCCGTACAGCTTGAACAGTTCCTATTATTGTATGTACAGTCTCTGTAATTGATTTTATTGTTTGATTAGACCATTGAGAGCCCACAGTCAGAGGATACTTTAGCACTTGGGCAGCAGTAGTATCTTTGAGTGATGTAAATACTACAATTGCATTATTATTATATGAAAAATAATAGTTGTTGTAGAGTCCGTAAGGAATATCCTTGGTTTTATCTTCTTCAAGTATATGTACAGATATACCGCCTTTAGGATGAGGGATATTACGTTCAATAATTGTCCAAGTAATTGTATCTCGAGATATTTCAACTTGAATGCCATTACTATCGGCTTCGGTGTATGTTGTTTCAAATACTAATTCTGTACCCGGATTACCGGCAAACATAAAATCAGAACTGTTTTTAGAAATATTACCATCAATATCTGTCGAACTTCCGCATGCTGAGAGAAGCATTAGTAAAAGTGCGTATAATATTTGAGTGATTTTCATAAGTATTCTAACAGAATAATTGGAAAGTATCCAATTAAAGTTTTTAAATCAACAAACTACCGCGCAACTACTATCATCAACCGACTTACGCTCGAAGCTCCGCCTGAGAGCGGCTGAATAAAAAGCTGACATTGATACGACCCTGCACTTGCCTGTACACCCGAATCCGATCTGCCGTCCCACATCAATTGAAATGTTCCTTCATTATAGTGTTCTTCTGAAAACGTTTTTATGACACGTCCCAAAGCATCGGTGATACGAACGGAAACTCTGCTTACTGAAGGAATTGAAAATGAGATTGAAGTGGAAGAGCCGGCAGGATTCGGCGTAGCAGTAAGCGTAGATTGAAACTGCGCAATACTTTCTTCGTGAACGGGGGTAGGCAGCAGAAGCGATGACCAGAACCCATGCGTTCCATTACTAAAACGTCCGACGATTGTTTCGCCGAAAGTACCGGAATGGAAAACGTTGCCCGACGAAGCTCGAAGGACACCTCCGCCCGCCTGCACATACCGTTTTAATGATGCTTGCCCATAAACAGTAGATGAGATCGCCATACATCCGATAACTGTTATTAATAATCTGCAATAAGAATAATTAACTTTCATTATTTCCTCCCCAATAATAGAACCTGACCAAACGGTAAAAAACGGTATTCAGAAAGACAATTTACGAAATTCCCGTTAATTGGTACGCTCTAGAAAAATCATACCAATCAACAATTCACAGTTTGCGCTTATTTAACATAAATAAAAAGTTATTAACTGATGTTACGCAAGATTATATTGATTAGACCTTATCAACAACAAATT
>CAZGNO010000008.1:6628-70977 GCA_964527785.1 uncultured Chitinophagaceae bacterium | reverse complement strand
CTCAGAATGACGGGCAATGTAAGAGATGTCATTTACAGCGTAGTCGAAGCATCTAGTACTTGCCAATTTCCCAGTCGAATAATTTACTGAATTTTATGGTTCGGTTATTTTAGTCCTATCACTTACTTCTTACCCTTACTCCTTATTGCTTACACCTTAATAAGCACATTATAAGTTTTTTTGTCCGTATTTTTGCTGCATAAAATCTAATCCGGATAATCAGATTATTCCACTATTTGACCATTTACACATAATATTAAAACAGCATATGCAAGAATTCATGAATTATATTGGCGGTAAGGGTGTTCCGGCATCAAATGGAGCATCGTTTCAAAATATCAATCCTGCTAATTCCAACGATAGTATCGGTACATTCCCACTTTCGGGCAAATCGGATATAGATGCGGCTGTTGCTGTAGCAAAAGCGGCTTTCAATTCATGGCGGCTCACCCCTGCACCAAAGCGCGGTGATATTCTCCGCAAGGCGGGCGATATTTTCGAACGTCGGAAAGAAGAACTTTCACGAATTATGACCCGTGAAATGGGCAAACCCGTTTTTGAAACCCGCGGTGATGTTCAGGAAGCAATTGATACATGTTATTATGCTGCAACCGAGGGACGCCGGCTGTTTGGATATACCGTCCCAAGTGAAATGCATAATAAGATGAATTTATCGTTCCGTACACCAATTGGAGTTTGTGGTGTGATTACTGCATGGAATTTTCCGATTGCAGTTCCTTCGTGGAAGATAATACCAGCACTTGTATGCGGGAATACGGTTGTCTTCAAGCCGTCGGATGATTCACCGCATTCAGCGCAGATTTTTGCAGAAATTTTAGAAGAAGCCGGGCTCCCTGCGGGAGTATTCAATGTGGTTCACGGCAAAGCGGAGGCAGGTGCTGCACTTGTGGAACACCCTGATGTAGCACTCATCGGGTTTACAGGTTCAACTGCTACCGGGAAACACATTGCATCCATTTGTGGAGCGATGAATAAAAAATGCTCGCTGGAAATGGGCGGTAAAAATGCACAAATTGTGATGGATGACGCCAATATTGACCTGGCACTTGAAGGGGTACTGTGGGGTGCATTCGGTACTACGGGGCAACGCTGTACGGCTACATCACGGCTTATCCTGCACGAAGCGATTTATGATGATTTTATCAACCGTCTTATTTCAAAAGCAACAAAGTTAAAACTTGGCAGTGGGCTGGAAGATTCCACCCAGGTAGGACCCGTGATAAACGAACGTCAATTATCGAAAATTCAGAATTATGTTGCAATCGGACGCGAAGAAGGTGCACTCTGCGTACTTGGAGGCGACCGCGATACAAACGGTGATCTTGCGCACGGAAATTTCTTCAAACCGACTATCTTTATTGATGTGCTTCCGACGATGCGGATTTTCATGGAGGAGATATTTGGTCCTGTGCTTTCGGTCAGCAAAGCAACATCTTTAGAGCATGGAATAGAGCTTGCAAACACTTGTGACTACGGACTTTCGTCTTCACTCTATACAGCAAATGTAGATGCAGCTTTTCAGGCAATCAGAGATATTGAAGCCGGGATTACCTATATCAATGCACCGACAATCGGTGCTGAAGCTCATATGCCTTTTGGTGGGGTGAAAGGTACAGGAAATGGTCATCGTGAAGGCGGTTGGACAGCATTTGAAATCTTTACAGAATGGAAAACTGTGTATGTAGATTACTCAGGTCGTTTGCAAAAAGCGCAAATTGATAATCAATAGTTAAAAATTGTAAATAATCAATAGTTTTTATTTGCAAATAATTTTCTATTTTTGAATGTTGATGTAAGGTTGGTAATATACTGTTTGTCCTTACACCGACTTCACTCGTAATATAATTACAGAATGTCACACACCTCTTATACCTCTCATGAGGCGAATTCTAGCGAATATGGACTTTCGCAAGAAACTCCGCAAGTGAGTGCTCCTGCTCTAAATCACGCAGAGGATGTTGCTCTATTTAATAGATTTATGCAAGGTGATGACAGTGCTGCAATTGTGATGTTTAAGAAGTTTAATCGTTCAATTTTTTTGTACGCTGCAAAGATTCTGAACAGCACCGAGCAGGCGGAAGATATATGTCAGGAAGTATGGGAACGCGTAATAGCTTTACGTTCAAAGCCAAAACAATTAGTAAATCCGGGCGGTTTTTTATTCACAATTACTCGTAACCTGTGTTTTAATCAACTGCAATCCCGTAAAAAAACTGTTCGATTGGACAGTGTTGCCGAGCATAGTTTACCGACTGCTGTTATTCCCGGCATGACCTCTGCCGAAGAGCTTGTTCTTTCTGCACTCGATGCATTGCGTTTTGAAGACAGGGAACTGCTGGTGCTTAATATGTATTGTGGTTATAAATTTGATGAAATTGCTACCTTGCTAGAGCTTTCTCCCGGAGCCGTATGGACTCGTGCTTCTCGCGCAAGAGCTAAATTACGTGACATTATCACAAAACTTTCGACTCCATTATGAATACTCACAACCATCTTTTGCTCGACGAATACCTGGCTGGTAAGTTGACATCAGGAGAGAAAAAGAAATTTCTTGACCAACTCGAAGCTGATGAAGATTTACGGCGTTTAGTCGAAGCAGAGCGTATTATCAAACAATCGGTTATATCTGACAAACAAGAACTTGAAAAGATAGATCATTCAGCAACATATGCTTTCCTTATGGCTGGGCTCGCTGCAAGTGCTTTAGTTGCTGCCACCAGTACTACTGCTGTTGCTGCCACTAAATCGGTATCCGGTTTTGCTGCAGCCAAATCAGTCGGTGCAACCGTAATAAATATACCCGGTAAAATCGGTGTATGGTCGCTTGCTTCATCAGTAATTGCATCGGCAGTTATTGGTGTAGCGTCTTATAAACTTAGTACCCCCGAACCTCCCCCGATTGTTAAGCAAATCCCTCAAAAAAGCATTGTAAACAGGGATACAATTGGAGGTTTGGCTTTACAAACTGAACCGACTGTTCGCAAAAAGAAACGTAATTTACGATATGAAGACTTGTTCCATGACATTTATGGGAATGTAATTGAGCCCAAGTCGGCTACTGCAGAAGAACAACCCCCAAAATAATAAAATATGGTTGCTTGCAACACTCAAATTCGCCGGTGTAACGGACGATCAGTACGGGAATACGTATGTCACGGGTGAATTTGCTAACCTACCTTCGGTATAAATTTGATAATATCATGTCTCGAGGCGTGGTAACGTTAGTTATTGGGCTTTTTGGTATGTCCGTACTATTTGTTGCTGCGATTGCACTTCTCGCCACCCTCCTTAATGTCGGCGTAGGTAATGACCTCCATCATAACAGTTTCCTTGATTTATTTTGGGCAACACTTACTCATTCGCTGGACGGAGGGGTTATCAGTGTTCAATCTGGTACATGGCAGTATATCCTTCTGATGCTTGTTGCTACAGTCGGGGGAATGATACTGCTCAGTATTCTTATTGGTGTGCTCAATAGCGGAATTGCAAAAAAACTAGACGAGCTGAGGCGAGGGCATTCACTTGTTATAGAAGAAAATCATACCATCATTCTTGGCTGGTCACCCCAGATATTCTATATAATCGCTGAACTAATTACTGCCAATCTTGGAAAAAAGTATTCCTGTATTTCAATCCTTTCCGAGAAAGACAAAGTGGATATGGAAGAAGAAATCAGAATGAAACTTGGAGATACAGGGAAAACAAAAATTGTTTGTAGGCGAGGAAATCCAATTGACCTGTCCGATTTAGAAATTATAAACCCTCATACAGCAAAATCTATTATCATTTTACCACCTGAAGCCGATGATTCGGACTCGCAAATGATAAAAATGATACTTGCCATTACCAATAATCCTCATCGTCGCAACGAGCGCTACCATATAGTTGCAGGAATAAGAGACCCCAATAATCTTGAAGTAGCTCATCTTGTCGGCAAAAATGAAGTATCTATTATTTTAGTAGAAGATGTAATTGCTAAAATAATAGCTCAGACTTGCAGGCAGCCGGGGCTTTCGGTAGTATTCAATGAGTTATTGGACTTCCAACGGAATAAACTGTATTTTCACGAAGAAAATTCACTCGTTGGTAAGCCATTTTCTAAAGCACTTTTTGCGTATAAACAAGCAACTCCCATCGGTATCCGATTCGCTGACGGAAGAAGCCAACTAAATCCTCCTCTTGAAACCCGTATTGAACGGGGAGATGTACTTATCCTGTGTGCTGAAGACGAACAAAAACTTACGCTAGTTATCCAACCGGAGCAGTTTATTGATGCAACGGTTATTCGCGAATCATCACAAAAAATACGTTTACCTGAAAGAACACTGATACTTGGGTGGAACAGACAAGCAATTACCATTATCCATGAACTTAATAATTATGTTTCTAAAGGTTCACAGGTACATATTGTTGCTGATTCATCGGAAGTGGAGCAAACCATTGCAGAAGAGTGCAATGGTCTGGACAATCTTATCGTAACATTCAAAAAAGCAGATTCAAGCAGCCGCCGAACGCTTGACTCTCTCAATTGCCATACATACGACCATATCATCATCTTGAGTTATTCTCAAAACCGGAAAATTCAAGAAGCTGATGCTCGTACTATATTTACACTGCTTCACTTACGCGATTTAGCAGACCGTACCGGTCATCCGTTTACGATGGTGAGCCAAGTACTTGATGTGCGCAATCGCGAACTTGTCAATATTACACGTGCCGATGATTTTGTGGTAAGTGACAAACTGAATTCACTTATGGTTTCGCAAGTGTCAGAGAATAAAGACCTTGCGAATGTATTTGAGGATTTATTCCGTTCGGAAGGTTCGGAAATTTATCTCAAACCGGCATCGGATTATGTAGAACTCCGCAAACCGATAAATTTCTATTCAGTTGTTGAATCTGCACGACGGCGCGGAGAAATTGCAATCGGATGTCGCCTCTTATCCCGGTTTGATGAAGATGCTTTGGAACAGGGAGTGATAGTTAATCCTGAAAAATCAAAGCTAATTACTTTTTTTGAAGAGGATAAAATTATTGTTCTTGCTGAAAACGATTTTTAACCTGCGTATCAAATACTCTGCTGTGCTTCAGCTACTAATCTTTCAATCTCTTCATTTGCCATCGTAATCTGCACCTGCTTCCCGCTTCCTATTCTTCTTGATTTTGAATACACTTCGATTTCGCACACAATTTTCCGTCCCTTTACTTCTGTCACACGAGCGCAAATTCTTACTGTGTCCCCAACTGCTGCCATCGCTTCATGTCTCACTTCTACAACTCCCCCAACTGCGTTTTCTCCTTCTTCAAAATACGGTTCGATAGCAAGGCGTGCAGCTACTTCTGCATGGTATGCCATCCAGAATGTTGAATAAACCGGATGCAGTAACCTGCCATTGAGTGTAGCAGCCATTTCTTCTGTTACCGATGTTTCAAATTCATACTTTGCACTTGCTACTTCGGTCTTCATAGTAATTCCACTCTAAAATTCATTATTTTTGTACAGTATTTCCTTTTTCTGTCCGAAATTTACGCTAAACACGCATTATTGCCACCATGAATATTTCTTTTTATACACTTGGCTGCAAGCTCAATTATGCTGAGACCTCTACTCTTCGTGAACAATTTGAGAATGCAGGGCATTCTATTGTCGAATTTGGCGAGCCGACTGATGCCGTTATTATTAATACGTGTACAGTTACTGAAAATGCGGATTCGGAATGCAGGAAAATTATTCGCCGTACTTTGCGTACTTCTCCAAACGCATTTATAGGGGTAACAGGATGTTATGCCCAGCTTCAACCCGAAGAAATCGCCTCTATCGAAGGAGTGGATGCAGTTTTCGGCAGTAAGGAAAAGTTCACGATTCCACAAATATTCAAAGAGTTTCAAAAACTTGAAACTCCGCAGATATATGTTTCTGATCTGGAAGAGGTTGAGTTCGTTGAGTCATATTCATCCGATAATGACAGCAGAAACCGCGCTTTCCTGAAACTTCAAGATGGCTGTAATTACAATTGCTCATTCTGTACAATTCCACTAGCTCGCGGCGGTAGCCGAAGCATGAACTTTGTTGATATAATGCCGCGAATCAATGCGATTATTCGAGCCGGATTCAATGAAATAGTGCTTTCAGGAATTAATCTCGGTGATTATACTGCTCCGACCGGAGAGAAATTTATTGATGTTCTCAGGTTAATAGATTCATGTGCTCCAGAAGCCCGTTTCCGTATTTCTTCAATCGAACCGAATCTTCTGACGTCTGAAATTATTGATTTGGTTGCCGGTTCAGATGTAATTGTTCCTCATTTTCATATTCCTTTGCAAAGCGGGTCACCGGATATATTAAAGAAAATGCGTCGCCGGTACAAAGCTGAATATTACAGAGCACTTATTACTGAGATTAAATCCAAAATTCCTGACTGCTGTATTGGAGTAGATGTCATTGTTGGCTTTCCGGGAGAAACAGACGCTCACTATGAGGAAACATTTAATTTCTTGCATGAGCTTCCAATTTCGTATCTTCATGTATTTACCTATTCTGAACGGGAAAATACTCCTGCTGCAGAGTATATGCCTAAAGTACAACCCATTGTTCGAAAGGAACGAACAAATCGGCTACGAGTACTTTCAGCCAAAAAGAAGAATGAATTCTACCGTTCGCAAATAGGGACAATTCATACCATCATCCCTGAGTTTTACTATCATGAAACCAAGCTATGGATTGCCTGGACTGAAAATTATGTACGGGTTGAATTTTCGGCTCCACCTACTCTTCTTCAAGTTCCTATGCAAATCCAGCTGAACGAAATTAAAGGAGAAGTAATGATAGGGGCATTGTTGGAAAACCCTCAAGTACCTAGCCAAAACACACCCGAATATTATTCTATCTTATTCTAAAACAATCTGTTTTATTGGTAATTATGACCCTGCTTATCCGTGTTGAATATGACGGCACTCATTACTCCGGCTGGCAAATTCAACCTAATGCGCCATCAATTCAGCAGGAACTTGAACGTGCATGGTATAAACTCACGGGTGTGGAAACAAGCGTAATCGGTTCAGGTCGGACTGACGCTGGGGTGCATGGTCGTGGGCAAATTGCCCATATACGGCTTAGTGATGACTTTAGAATACCGGAACATAAAATTGCAATTGCTTTCAATTCGCGACTTCCAAAAGACATACGTATTGCTGCCGTACAGATTACTGAACGTGAAGTACAAGCCCGATTTGACGCAATAGCACGTGAGTATTCATACTTGATATCTACTCAAGAATCAGTCTTTTATCGTAATTTCTGTTGGCAGGTACGTTTCCCGTTCGATGTTCATCTGTTGCATGATGCAGCCCGATTGTTCCTTGGAGTGCATAATTTCACAACATTTTCCAAAATAAATCACGACACAAAAAACTATGTTTGTAATGTAAGTGAATGTTCATGGACAGAGCTTGAGCATGGTGCAAGATTAAAGATAAAAGCTGATCGTTTTGTGTATGGGATGGTACGTTCGCTTGTAGGGGTGATGATGGATATAGCTCGCAACAAGCGGACATTGGAGGAAGTACGTTCTTCATTAGATATGAAGGACAGGAGATTCATAAGTCCACTTGCTCCGCCCGAGGGGTTGGTGCTGGAAAAGGTGTATTATCCTGAAGAGTTTAATATTATACTTTGAAACGTTCCATTTAAAAATTTATAAGATTATAAAAGCCGTCCTGCCTTATTTAGCAAGACGGCATCTGTTTTAGATTCTATATAATTACGAGCAGCATCCATCCCCACAGCAAGGTTCGTCAACAAGTGCTTTCGTAGGCATATTTCCATCTGACGGCTTCTCTCCATACACTGTTACGCTCGTGATTTGATTACTTGAAGCATTAAATTCAGCTATTTCATCTGCTGAAAGGTAATTCAAAAGAATATCATCAGGAACAGTAATTTTTCTATCTTTTGGTACAGATACATTCACAAAACCCGCTTCATTGATTATTGACAAGTATTCATCAAGCTCAATTGCACCCGAAATACACCCGGCATACATTTCAGCTGCTGAGCGGATTCCTTCGGGAAGATTTCCTTTCAACACAATATCCGATACGCTGAAATGTCCGCCCGGTCTTATGACACGGAACATCTCAACAAATGCTTTTTTCTTGTCCGGCACTAAATTTAGTACGCAATTGCTGATGACCACATCTACAATTCCACCGCCTACGGGTAATTTCTCAATTTCTCCAAGACGAAATTCTACATTGTTAAACCCAAGGGTATCATTATTTTTGCGTGCTTTTTCTACCATTGCTTCGGTCATATCCACACCTATTACTTTGCCTGTACTGCCTACTAAAGCTCTTGCTACAAATGCATCATTGCCTGCACCTGACCCCAGGTCAAGAACTACATCACCCTTCTTAATTTGAGCAAATTCGGTAGGAATACCGCAACCAAGACCCAAATCTGCTTCTGCTACATATCCGTCGGTGGATTTGTAATCTTCACTCATAATTGTATAATCTACTGTCGAACATCCACCTGCGCCGCAGCATGAAGCTGCGTTCATTTCTTTTGATTGTTCTGCAATCTCACCGTACTTTTCACGGACAAGTTGCTTGATTTCTTCCGCTGTATTCATAAAATATACCCTCAGATAAATGTGTGAAATGAGTATTTGCCCTCGAGAGCGTTAAATGTGTTTATTCTTTTTAACAATTACACCTTTGACGTGCACTTTCTACCCCCGTAAAAAAACCGTCCAACAGAAATTTTAATTCTGATAGTTGGTTATAGTCAATGCAGTAACACGATTTCGGTCCGTCAATTTCACCGCAGATCAAACCTGCTTCTTTGAGTGCTTTCAAGTGCTGCGATACTGTTGCTTGCGCCAGCGGGAGTGCCTCGACTATTTCACCGCAAATGCACGAGCCATGATTAGCTATTTTACGTAATATTTCAATACGCGCCGGATGTGCAATTGCTTTTGCCAATTGTGAAAGTTTTACTGTTTGTGCTTCAAATTCTTCGTTTTTAGTATGGGGCATAGTTTCTGTTTCCATTGCTGAATTAATTAATCGTAAAATTACGATAAATGTTTCATTCTACCAAAAAAAAATTGAAGTGATTATAGATTAAGCTCAAATTTCTAAATTCTCTTCGTATTTTTGCCGATGTCAGAAATATATTCATTAGGTACATACACTGTTATCGTGAATCATTTTCATCGTGAATTGTACATTCATTACCATCTATAGTAAGTCATTTCCTATGCGTCAATTAATTGTTGCTGTTTCTTTTCTAGTATGTACAGTTAGTAGTTTTGCTCAGTTATTAACAATTGAGGAAATAGATAATTCTAATTTTCCAACAATGCGGGCAAAATTCTACGCAACGAAACCGGATGCAACTTCATATATCTCAATTGCCAAAGAACAGTTTAGTGTTACAGAAAACGGAATCCGGCGCAAAGTAGATACAGTAATTTGTAATTCACCGAACCTAATACCGGTTTCACTTACCCTCAGCTTAGATGATTCCGGGTCTATGGATATAGGCGATCATCTGTCAGATATACCGAGAGAATTACAAAAAGAATATGCAATAACATTGACTAAAGCAATTGTTGCACCCCCTTCTGAAATTGCGCTCCAATTCGCTGATATTCAAACATACCTTAAAGTTAATTATACGAGAAATAAGGATTCTATTACCCAAGCTATTTCTAAAATGACTTTGGGCGGTGCCAATAATTTCACAGAGCAACTGATGAATCCACAAACAGGTGCAATAGCAATTGCAAAGCGTGGTCAGTTTAAGCGGTACATTGTTTTCGTTACCGACGGACAAGGTGGGGGATTAAAACCTGCAGATTCGATACGTTGCATAGACAGTTGTAAAAAGAATAACATTAATTTGATAGCTATTGTGTTGAGTGCTTCAATTGCCCCGCCAAATGCAATTATGCAATCATTGTCAGGTATTGCTGCTGCAACAGGCGGCGAAATGATTACCAATATCTATACATCTACCGACGCATATAATTTGGCAGCCAGACTACAGGAGAAAATACAAAGCGGAAAACCCTGCGAAATTACATGGCAAAGTGACTCTTCATGTATAGTCAATCGTGAAGTTTCCATTGCCGTGCCGGCTATACCGCTCTACGCACAAACAGTGTATGAAGCTCCTGAAAGTTCTGTTAGAAAGTTGGAGTTTCAGCAGGACAGTATTGCATTCGGGGCAATAGAATATGGCTTGACAAAGGATGTTGCATTTACAATTACAGCTCAAAATTATCCTATAACAATAAGTAAAATTCAAAGTGGAGACGTTAGGTTTTCGGTAGCAGATTATGGTGGAACGCCACCTCCTTTTGAGATGCAGGCAGGAGAAACCCGTGTGTTGGTGATTCGATTCAGTCCGGCTGATTCCGGTTTCTCTAAGTCCGAAATAACGATTGTGCATAATGCGTGCAATTCAAGACAAAATATTGTAGTAGCAGGTGGTTATATTGAGCGCAGACCATATACCCGAACTTTACGTGTAGCATATCCAAATGGCGGTGAGGTTTTTGGATTTGGGGAAACAATTGCTATTCGGTGGGAAGGTGCATTGCCACAGGATACAATGCGACTCGAATACACTGGTGATCATGGGGCAACTTGGAAATTTATTACCGATACCGCAACAAATTTACAGTACACCTGGCGCATTCCGCCGGATGCAGGTAACTCATATTCGATTCGGGTTACTCAAATTCGACCGTATAATTATACTCCTCAGGTTGTGATAATGCCTAATTGCCTGGCATATTCATGGAGCAATGACGGAAAACGGCTTGTCGCTATTACTACCAACCCTGACAGTGCAGCCAAGGTCTATTATGCAGCTACAGGCCAGGTACAATATTCAATCAAAACAAGTGGTTTACCATTAACGAATGTTTTTTGGCATCCAGACAGTGGTTATGTTGCTACAGAGTTTGATAAAAAATCGGTTGTGTTTTGGAATGATACTACCCACAAGAAAATGAAAACATGGGGCTTTGGTGTAGATAGGGTAGAGAAAGGTGGGAAATTGTTTTATATAAGAAGTTATACCTATTGGGAATCCGGCATTTACGATTTTTATCTAAAACCATATATTAGATACATATCGGGTGGAGCTAATTCAAAGCTTAACCCAGTCAATCCCTTGACATTTTTAATTGATTCTATTATAAATATTGAAGATGGCTCAAAAACTGATTCACTGTATGTTTACGATTACAGAGAAAACTATACATCAGTTAATTATATGTCACAAAATTCGGGACATAAAGGTCATTTTAACGATGCGGCATGGAATAATTCCGGAAACCTGATAGCATCATGCGGAAATGATTCGATTCCAATTATCTGGAAAACAAATATGTCGGTATTCAGCAGATGCATAGGTCATAAGGACATTGTAAACTGTTTGAAATGGGGTCCGAATGACAAATTCCTCGCTACAGGAAGCAATGACCGGACTATTAGAATTTGGTATCCAAGTAATGGTGAACTCAAAAGAATTATAGATTTTCAAGGTATTCCTACCTCTATTGTTTTTAGTCGCGTCGGCGATACTATTGCAGCTATCGGTTCGGATACGGTTGCACATCTTTGGGATATAGAGTCGGGGGCGTTGCTCCGTACGTTAAGAGGGCATACTAAAAACATTACCTCGATTGAATTCAGTCCCGATAGCAAGAAAATTATCACCAAAAGTTCTGATTCTACTATTAGGATTTGGGATTTAGAATCGGCTGAAATGCCTCAAGCAATTTCGGACACAACATGGTCTATTGTACCGCCCGGTTTGGAGAGCAGAGAAGTTGATTGCGGTAAGTCACTGGTTTCACAATCGAAAGATACAGTGTTTCAAAACCTGATAAAAAATTCAACTGTCAGACCTTACGTGATAGACAGTATTCGATTCACCGGGGTACATAGCAGTGATTTCACATTATCAGGTAAAGACACTTCAACTCTTTTTCTTGCATACGAAACACGAAACATGGGTGTTCGCTTTCGACCTCGCGGGGCAGGTAAAAGAGCAGCAACTATGAATGTATATGTAGGTGGAACAGTATTTTCGATTGCGCTTACAGGAGAAGGTGTTACCAATCGTTTGGCTTTTACAGAGACTATCATTGATTTCGGGTCGGTTACTGTCGGTGAGATCAAGGATACTCTTCTCGCCCTCGTTCAGAATATTTCTAACGCACCGGTCACGTTTTCAAGTATTGATATATCTCTCGATACTTCGCAATTTCATATTCTTGACGGAGGAGGAATAACTGATATTGGTGCAAATGAAATTCATAAAATTATGATTCGATTCTCCCCAAAAATTGCGGGAACTGCAACAGCCAAAATGACGTGTAATTACAACATACTCGGTTCACCCGCAGCATTTACTCTTACCGGTGACGGCAAGTCTTCTGTAGGTGTAAAAGAAGCAATGGCAACTGATGATAATGTTACTGTATATCCAAATCCAGCGGATACGTGGATTAACTTGTGTTGCTTTGGTGGAAACGCACCATCTAAAATTGCTGTAAAAGATATTCTTGGTAATGAAATTCAAAAGCTAAACTACGTGATGAATAGTGACAATTCAATAGTTCTTGAAGTACATACATTCCCATCCGGTTTATATTTCATGCAGTTTTACGGTGGAGTGTACACCGAATCGTTGCCATTTGTAGTAAAGCACTAAATCTGCTGATTATGAAAAATTAAATAATTAAAATGGAGCTAATCGGATGATTGTAAGAAGCTGATTAAAATTTACGTGTGATATATTCGTACTTAAACTGATATTCTTCATACTATATTTCTTGAGTGCTCATATAATTGCCCGGTTCCTGATTATGATATTTTTTCTAGCTGCCATTGCTACGATTATTTTACTGGTAATTCTATTTTTTCGATTACCGTCATTCGGTGGAAAGCTAAAGGGGGAGCGGCTTCTGCGTGTTCAGCAGTCGCCAAACTATCATAACGGAGCATTCCATTATCCAGCAAAAACTGAATTGATGTCTGGAGCAGGGAACTACTTTTCAGTAATGAAGAAGTTTCTAAAAAAAGACCCTCAAAAACAACCTAATTCACCGTTACCGACAGTACAAACCGACCTGAAAACACTGCCGACTGATGAAACCACACTCGTTTGGTTCGGGCATTCATCATATTTTCTGCAAATTAATGATTTCAAAATGTTGGTTGATCCCGTTCTGAGTGAGCGGATTTCACCCGTTCAATTTGCCGGAACTAAAAATTATCTCGGTACACGACTATACTCAATAGATGATATACCTGAACTTGATTGCATACTTATCACACACGACCATTACGATCATTTGGATTATCTGACTATAGTTTCCCTTAATCCCAAAGTAAAAAAAATCTATACCTCTCTTGGAGTTGGTGCGCATCTTGAACATTGGGGAATTGATGCAAATAAAATCCATGAATTTGATTGGTGGGACAGTTGCAGTATTGCATCTGATATTCAATTAACGGCAACACCTGCGCGTCATTTCTCAGGACGGCATCTAACAAATCGTAATCAAACATTATGGTCGTCGTTCGTACTTACAACTGCAAATCATCGTATATTTATTGGCGGTGACTCCGGCTATGGTGACCACTTTAAGGAAATCGGCGAGAAGTTCGGCTCGTTCGACCTTGTAATAATGGAGACCGGGCAATATAACATACAGTGGGCGAATATTCATGCTATGCCGGAAGAAGCTGTGCAAGCAAGCATAGACCTTCACGGGAAAATAATGTTGCCCGTTCATTGGGGGAAATTCACACTTGCGCTTCACCCGTGGCAAGAGCCGATAGAGAGGGTTTTGGCTAGTGCCAAAGAACTTGGAGTAAAGGTTACAACCCCGATTATCGGTGAAAAACTTGTTCTCGATAAGGTATATCCTGTCTCTCAGTGGTGGAATTTGTAACATCTCGTAATAATTTTATCTCATAACTAATACACGTATAAATAAGTATGCCCCGCAAACCCAAACCGAGAGAACGCACAAACGAAACGCTTCTGCTGATGGCGTATGGAGCAGAAGAAATGGAAACGGTAATAATTATTGATATTCTTCGAAGGGCAGGAGTATCAGTACGAGTAGCCGGTGAAAACGAGATAGTAACCTGTTCGCGCGGTGTGAAAATTATACCCGATGTATTATTCGATGATGTGCTCGAAGATGAGTATTTCGACGCCATAATCATACCCGGTGGTGCCGATGCAGTTGAAACTCTTGCAGCACACCCGCATATCGAGAAACTTCTGCATATCCAGCAAAAAAGAGGTGGTATTATCGCAGCTATCTGTGCCGCACCGACGTTGATAGCACATTTTGGACTGGCAAAAAAGACGACTGCACTTACCAGTCACCCAAGCGTAGAAGGTCAGCTAAGCAGTTTTGTATATTTGAAAGAGGCAGTCGTTATTGACAGGAATATTATAACGTCGAGAGGGGCTGGGACTGCAATAGAGTTTGCTCTCACACTCGTTGAAATTTTGGCAGATGGAGATACAAAAAATAAAATCGCAAACGATATTGTGTATTATATGGGCAGCAGGGATATGGGCAGCAGTACATTGCCCGAAGAAATTTTACCGGTCTAACCGACACATCTTTACGTCCGATGGGTCACTCCAATTCCCATATTGATTGCGAATCCGTAGACGGTAGAAATACTGGTCATTATCACGAGCCGAAAGATCCGTAAAGCGTGAAACGGAAGTATCAAGCAGAGGGCTAATCTGGACGAAACGTTTGTTGTCTCGGCTGCGTTCTACCACCAATTCAAACTGCGCTTGAGGTTTACCACCCCAACTCCATGCAACCGTAATACCACCTGAATTGACAATGAGGGTATCAATATGCGGAGCAACAGGATGGCGGGTATCATAGCTTTTTCCGGCAATGCGTACAGACGGAGATGAATAATTCATCGCACTATCCATCGAAACCACCTCGTAAAAATAGAGAACACCGGGTGTTGCACTCGAATCATTGAAAAATGCACTTGTAGGTGGAAGCAAATCTCGATTGAGCGTAACAGGCGTAAATAGAGTGTCATCTGTTCGATTAATCCAATATCCCATCAAATCTTTGTCATAACTTGCCTGCCATTCGAGAGTGATGAGGCGGTCGCCGTTTTTAATAGAACTGATTGCAGGCGTTGGTGGGGCAATAATATCAGGAATTTTACCAAGGGTTGCTGCAGTCCAATTACTTCTATTGCCGTGTAAATCCACCGACCGTAATTTATACCAAAATGCAGTTTTTCCTGAAGCTTCTGGAACGGAATCGGCTAGTATAGAATCCGGGATGACTCCGGTAATAAGCAAATATTCACCTGTTGCCTTTGTACTGCGACCTAACTCATATCCGTGAATATCAATTGCCTGACTTCGCGACCATGAGAGCAAAATTCTCCCGCGTTCACCTTGTGCTATAAAAAATTGTGGGGCATCAGGTGGCAGATTGTCAGGGACAGGGACGGAGTGTTCAAAAGAGCGTTCACTTTCATTGCCTGCACTGTCGAGCGAGGTAAGAGAATATGTGATAGTCGGTGACGGTATCGAACGTGGACGGTCTGTATATTGTCTGCTTTTTTCAGATAGCTGCACTCCGGTAAGTCTGGTTGGCGGCTTTAGCGGTAAACCTCGATAGACATGAAATCCTCGAACCCGCTTGTCGAGTGAAGCAGCCCAAGAAATAAGTACGCTGTCGGCTGCTGCAAGTGCTGCTATTGCAGCCGGAGGCATGAGTGGTGCATTGGAATTCGGTACGAGACGCACCGGCTGACTTCGTTCACTTTCACGCCCGAAAACGGAATATGATGTAACACAATATTCATACTGTTTGCCATTAACGAGATTTTCATCTTCAAATAAATAGGAAGCAGGATAGCCCTCGTCAAAAAACAGTGAGAGAACAGGACGATTTACCACCCTGAATGCACCATTTACTTCATCTCGCCGGTAAACTTTCCAGCCGGCAATACCACGCTCAAAACTTCCGGTAATCTTCCAAGACAATCGTGACCCGTTATTGGTAGGCTTCGCATTGAACTGTTCAGGATGACTTACAGATGAAACTGCTGACATTTGAATGTTCTCAAGCGAAGTAATGGGTTCATTACCAATTGCAATTGCGTAGTCATAGATATTGGTAATTCCATTGATATTTGTTGCACGTGCAGAAGTATCCGAGTACTGTAATCCTAATGCAGGGAAAAAGATATTCGGTTTGGAAAATAGTAAAAGACGAAGCGAGAGACCAAGTGAAACTTTCTGTGATGTTGAACTGCTTGAAGTGTTGATAAGACTTATTAGTCGAGAAAGAGTATCACGTTCAGGGCTGCTCGGTAATGACTCTAGGGAAGGTTTAACGGTTGCTATAGGTTGGAACTGCACAAGCGAACCGTGTTTTTTACGGAGGACTGTAAATCCTTCTTGGGGTAACGGATTATCAGATGGGAAAGTCCATCGGAGCATAACCGTTCCCTCTGTAGGTTCTGCCCACAGATGCGGTTTTAAAAGCGTTTGGGAAAATGCCGCCGAAACGCTTGCAAATAGTATCAATGCCGAAAGTAATAGTCGCATTGGATAATTGCTAAACATTTAAGGACATTCCATACTGCCGATGACAGCACAGTTGTTAGATGTATCAATATCTTCAGTTTGACCGGAAAGAGTAGTAATTGAAAGACGTACTCCGATTATTTCTGCTCCGTTAAGAGAAGGTATATCAGTTAATTCAAATGAGGCATCGGATGCTAAAGCCAATGGAAGTTCTATTACCTTTTTAATGGAATTAACGGTTTCACCCGAAACAGACCGTTTCTTCACAGTAAAGGTTGCCTCGAATTTCGTTCCTTGGGCTATTGAGTTGCCGGACAAATTACGAACGAAGCATGAACGGTTCTTATCAATAGAAACGGCAATATTTACCGAATATGACGGGGAATTCTTACCGCTGATTCGAGAAATATCTTCGCAGGTTTGTACAGTCTGATTCCCTCTCTCTTTGTGCCACTGACTGCCTAAGCATTCAGCCGACACAAATCCATCGGGAGATTTTTCTACAGATTTTGAAGCAAATCCGTCAAGTATTACCGAGTTTTGCGATTCACCAATTTTAACGCTGATTTCACGAACTGCGAAGTTGTGTTCGACGGCAACTGATGCTTTACAGTGTGCCTGAACTGACAATGCTGATTTTTCACCTAATACTGAAAAATTATCGAGCCATACTTTGGCAGTATTTGTATTGTCCGTTGCACCCCAGAAATTCAAGGAAGCCGTTGTAGAACCTTGTGAAAAAGAAAACTTTGTACATAGCGGTGCAGTTATTTCTACCGACCCAAAGGAATTGGAAGCTATTGATTGGATTGCAAATTTCCCGCTTGTGCGAACAGCAGCCGAGATATTTTTAGTGAATTCAATCGTTTGCGGAGTAATACGGAGGGTTGCATTGTCAAGGTCAGGTAAGATGACACCTGAAATATCATTGCCTTTTTCCGAACGTCCGCTTTCTGCAGGTATATCTAATATTGCCCAACGTTTGGTTAGTCCGCCAATCAAAATCTGCGACTGTGACGAGTTGAAATCAGCATGAATTTCACAATTCTCGAATGAAGTGCCAATAAGGGTAGTACGACCCGAACCTGAAAGGGAAACGGATCTTTGTTCACCGGCGGCAGTTGAAACTTGCCCGATAACTGTTCCTCGTGCCAAGCCAAGTGAAGGTAAAACTGCAAAATCACCATTTAGATACATCACCGAGCCAAACGAACCGTTTATACTTTCAATGTGCGATGAAGCACCATAACGGAAAAGATGGTGATTGCTTGAGGTAAAGAGAAGACCTGCTTCATATTGTAATGGTGTTCCGTCTTTGGGTTGGATAGTCGGTATGGAAACTGCACCGCCGTTTGCATCAATATTGACCGCACTTGAATCAAATCCTGCAAGACGAACATTCCACCCTGTGCCAATTACACCTCCCAAAAGATGAAATTCCGGAGCAAATTGTATTCCTTCTGTACGTACTTCACCTCCGCGAGCATACCAGTACATTGAGGAGGATTTCTCAGAACGGGATTTTTCTGTATTCTGCGAAATCCCTGCCAAAGCAAAGTCCATCGGCAGTTGAAAACCGGATAGCGCGTGAACAGTTGCGGAAAGTTTACCGGTAATTCCCTGAGTGCTTAGTGAACCTGAAAGTATTCCCCAACGGAGATTCCCGTTCAATGAAATAGTGTTCCCGACCGCTAAAGCAACAGGGGTTTCGTCGCTTGTAATTTCTAACGGGCTTCCGGTGAATATCCGTATATGCTTTAATTCTACTCCACTGAGTCCGCTTGCTTCAGGTAATAGTACCTGACCGCTAAATCCGCACCACCAATTTGCATTTTCGATACCGAATCCGGCCTCTTTTGCTAAAAACTGAACTGCATTAAGCTCAAGGTTCGGAAGAGCTTGTAATGAAGTATAGGATGTGTTGTCGAGCAGTTTTTCTTGTGATGCATATAGTTTTACAGGAAATTGTGCAGAACCGGTAGGATTCTCGGTAGGAGTTGAAAGTGTTGCCTGTGACCATTCGATTGAACCTTCGCCTGCTGAAGTTTCGTTCAACGAACCATTCTGTAAGCGAATCAAAGCAGTCTTCCCAAACGGAAGATTTATAGGTTTGTCATTTGTAATTGTGGAATGCCATGTCCAGTTTGCATCTGCATTTAAGGAAATTTTAAGTGAATCAAGTGCATTCCATTCTTTTGGGTGTGCTGCAGGAAAGCGGAGAGTTCCGACAGATGAAAGTTGCTGAACAGTGCTTTGGCAAAGATCTAGCGAAAGCGAATCCAAGAGAATTGAGAAGCCGCCATATTTAAGGATTTTATTTTTACCGTCATGACCTTTTACACTGAGTTTCAATTCATTTGAAATTGGTTCCAAGAGTAGATTCTGCGATTCAAAGGAAAACTGTCCGCTTTGCATCAAAAGTGTAACTGTTGCGGTTGGGATTATCAATCCTCTCCATAAGGGATTAGACCAGCTTGGGCTGTACAGGCACGAAGCAGATGGGGTAATTGCCGGATAGTTTGCCTCTGAAGCAAGGTCAAGTAATAGTGTTTCGGTTGTGAGAGCCAGAGGCAGTTTGCCAATACGGGCATCACGCATTTTCACAGGAAGGGAAACGAGTAAATTATCACTGCTTATGCGGTCAATCGGCAAACGGAAGCGTGCTGAAACGACTTGATTATTCGATTGAAGGCATGGAATTTTCGCTTCACCTGCAAGCGATGCTTTAATCACAGGATCAGTAAATTGAAGTGCAATTCCTATGGAAAGAGTATCATAAAGAATTTCTAAGCATGAACCGAATCCGACATCATTTCCGCCTTGACGCAGTGATACCGGATGTGCAGTTTGCTTAATTGCATTCGGTGTAAATTCACTGGCGGTAAAAGGTACGCGAGATGTTCCGTTACCAATCAATGCAGCAGTCCAATTAATATCAACCCAGCCATTTGCAGTTGCGTTTTCGAGAGTCCATTCTAGAGCCGTGGCAGTCCATTTTACAGCAGTGGATGAAAAGGTTTTGGGAGTTGCCAGCTCGGCAGTAATTGAACCAACATTTGTTGCGACAAATTCGTTCTGTTTACGTTCGACTGTAATTCCAGAAAAGCGAACAGGAATGGAATCATTGAAAATTGCTGCGAAAATCTTACCGGTACCGCTCAAAGAACATTCGCCAACGCAGAACTGGGGGGAGTCGAGTGTAAGCCAAAATGCTCCGATATGGATTCGTTTGATACTGTTTGCGCGGGAGCCGATTCCTCCTGAATTGGTGGAGTCGTTGCTGTTTTGCTTGCCCCCTCCGAAAGTGCCGCTGCCAACCCCTGTTCCGTTACCGGAAAGTGTAGTATCAGTAGATGAATTATCATTATCGTCTCCTGTCTTATTGCTGAAACGAAAAGTAAATATCTCACTTTTGCCCTCGTTGCGGGTCGCGGGCTGGTTGCGTTCGTCTATTGCCTGTACTTGCCACGCAAAGCCGATTGCAAGAGGGTAATATGAAAAAGGAAGTCCGTCTTGACCGTACCGAATAGAGGTAGCTGATGTAATTTTCTCATATATCACCGGATTGTAATCAATGGCAAATCTTTCGTTTTGACCTTTGAAAACAGGAGTTACTCGGAGTTTGTAGCGAACTATATTTCCGGCTGTTTGCACACCTGTCCAAACAAACACAGGGAATGTATTTGTTTTGAGAACAGATGTATTTTCGGGCAGAATCAACGATGGAGGATCGCCGATAACAACATTGAACAATCTGCAAATTTCACCTGTCGAACCAAGCTCCTTGCCGCTTTCGTCGAACAAACGGGCGCAAAACTCGTAGCTTCCTTCGGGGATGCTGTTCGTAGTGGAGATTACATTCTGGAGATTCGGGTCAAGAGTCGTAGCATTTTCGGAAATAATATCACTGCCAAAGCGTGTAGTTACCGAAAAACCTGCGGGAATTGTAAAACGGGGTATAAAAGGACTGTTGTCTTGCGAACGGGCAATAATATGTTCGGTACCGAACTCACGAATTATAAAAGAAATACGTGCATTGCGATATTCCTGATTGCCCGCCGGATTCGTGAGTATTACTTGAAAAAGTGAACGGTCACGCTGCCACTCGGAAATCTTTGCAGGCATTGGTGAGCGAGTTACAACAGTAATCCCAACCTGTGCCTGCACGGTGGAAATACAAAGTAAAACAAGTAATAGAAGAATTAAAAAACGATTCATTAAAATATCAAGGGAATGAGAAATCTTTACTACTGCAAAGTACAAAATTTTGTCGGAATTACCACGAAATTGCAGTCTAACTTTTATCTAAACTTCGTCACCACGAAAAAAGTTCCTTTTATTATGAAATAGATACACATAAAAATATGCCAAAGTAATCCGGAATGCCTTTCAATGTCTTATTTTTCAATTGACATACAGTTGTCAGTTAAAGTTGTTATTTTTGTATGCAAAATCTCTTTTAACATTTATTAATTTTTTTCAGGAATCAGATAATGGAAAACAAAACTATGATTACCGGACTGGATATGGGAAGTATCTACGCCGACGATTATACAAGCTCATTTTCGTTCTACAACGGACTTCTCGGACTAAGTGATTACTCGCCGATGGGTGATTATGCGTGCTATTTTAGTCTGCCTGACGAAAGAGGATTATATCTCGTAGGCAGGAGAACCAAAGCTCCCAGACCTAAGTCGGAAATACGGACTACCTTGTGTTTCGCTGTTGGTTCTACTTCTGCCATGCTCGAAAAACTCCGTAATGCAAGCATAGAGTGTTTGTGTGAAGAGCCAATGGATATGGGCAGTGATAATTATTGGTTCGAAGCAATAGACCCTTCAGGAAATATAATAGAATTTGTTGGTGGAAAGTAAACACGTCTGCCGGTGAAAATATTGAAATTTTGTTATATTCCTTTTTTATGGTATTGAATTAAAAAGGGTCTGTAATATTGATTCGGTGCTTCCTGAGCAAAGTGAAAAAAGTATCAGAATTCCTTCTGATGTTTTTATGATGAAATGCTGACGGGTAATTTGGGTGGAGATTTTTACTTTTTTTAATGTGCAAAACTGAATTTTAACTATGAATGAGAATTTACTTTCTGTTTGCATTATTGCCCGAAATGAAGAGAAGATGTTACCGGAATGTTTGGAGTCTATTGCTTCTATTGCAAATGAAATTATCCTTGTAGATACCGGTTCAACAGATGCTACTGTGAAAATTGCTGAGAATTATGGTTGCAGGGTACTTCATCACAAGTGGAATAATAATTTCTCCGAAGCACGAAATATTGCTCTTGGTGCTGCAGTATGCCAGTGGATTTTAAGTATAGACTGTGATGAGCGGCTTCTGAACCCTAAAGACGTTATTTGGACACTTGCAGCAGGCAAATCAACCACAGGAGGATATCTGGTGGATGTCCGCTCTGATGCCGCTCGTGATGATGGGGCAATAGACAGTTATTCATCAAAACTTTTACGGCTGTTTAGAAATTCCCCGAATATTCGTTTCGAGGGAATTATCCACGAGCAAGTTTTAGAGCCAATTTTGCGACTAGGACTAGAGGTAGAACATTCCCCCGTGAAGTTTTATCACGAAGGATATAATCTCTCACAGGAAGCTATGCTCGGCAAACAGCAACGTAATCTCGCACTCCTCGATGTTGCGATTCAAGAGCGTCCTACACACGCATATGCATATTTCAACCGTGCCAAAACACATCTAGCTTTGGCAAATATCGGTGCTGCCGAGAAAGATATTGAAAGTGCATTACTATATGCAGGTGAGCATAGTATTGTTCGCCCTCAATCATTGTGCTATATTGCGATAATTGCTTGTCAATTAGGAAATTATGACCGTGCCATTACTCAAGCAAAACAGGCGCTAGAGATAATTCCGCATCAGGTGATGGCACATTTTATAGTAGGTGAGGCGTATTCCGCACTGGGACGGTATGCCGAAGCAATTGAAAGTTACACGGCAATGGCATTTGCACAGCAGTCTGCCGACGGGCTTGCACAGATTGCCGGAGAATATCATCTGCCACAGGAACAATTATCGTTTAGAATGGGTAGAAGTTATGCCGCGTTGCAATTGTGGGAAGAAGCCGGTAATGAATTTGAACGAGGTCTGCAAGCTAACAGTCGTGAATTGGGATGTCTGGTTGGCATGGCTAATGTTGCTCTCCATAACCATCAATTCGATGAAGCAGAGAAGCATCTTCAATATGCTGCTGAAATCGCCCCTGAACGAGAGGATATTCGCGGTTTCTTAGCGCAAGTTCACGCTCAAAAAGCTGCCGTAAAACTAGAAGTGAATGAACGCCCTTCTGATTTTTTCCAAAAAGTTAAATTATCAGAAAATAGTAAGAACATTCGTCACCCAAAAGATAGTACAGCGAAGCCGCTTCTCTCACTCAGTATGATTGTGAAGAATGAAGAGAAGAATCTGGCAGGGTGTCTGGAAAGTGTGGCGGGTATAGTTGATGAAATTATTATTCTCGATACCGGCTCGACTGACTCTACAATGGAAATTGCCCGGCTATTCGGAGCTTCAGTGTATGAAAAAGAATGGACAGGAGATTTTGCAGAAGCAAGGAATGAATCACTTAAACACTGTACTGGGAAATGGATACTGTATCTTGATGCAGACGAACGGTTACACACTGCTGCCCGTACCCATCTGCGTGAGATGTTGGAAGAATTACCCGAAGAAATTGGTGCTGTTGTGTGTTCTATTGTCAGCCCGCATCGCCAAACATCCGGTGAGAGTGAAGTTCATAGAGGAAGTTATCCACGAATATTTAAGAATTACGGCTATCCGAATATGTATTTTCAAGGTAGGGTGCATGAGCAGATAACACCATCAATTCTTTTACTCGGCGGACAGTTGATTATGAGCGAAGTGGAGATACTCCATCTCGGCTATGACCAAAATCGCGAAGTAATGGAACAAAAGGTAAAGCGAAATTACGAATTACTTATAGAGCACGTTAAGGAAGAACCCGAAAACAGCTATGCGTGGTTTCAATTGGGGCAAACACTCGGACGGATGAATCTGGTAGAGCAATCCGAACAAGCATTGAAATTGGCAATTGAATTCGGCACGCTTTCTTCTACTATCGGAGCGAGTGCCTCTGCTGCTTTGGCTCAGATTGCCGGCAATGGCAAACGCTACCACGAAGCATTGATGTGGGCTGATGACTCGCTTGAAAAAGCACCAAAGCAAGCGTATGCACTTCATCTAAAGGCGTATGCGCTCTTGTATCTTGGTAGAGCGAAGGAGGCAGAAGAGGCGTTTTTGGAAGTGAAGCGAAGAGTTTCAGCACAGCGTGGAGTGCCACATACCGGCTTTGAAGTAGAACTCCCCGAACAGACAATCGAACATGGACTTGCAGAAGCAAGGAAGATAATGGCTGAGGAAAAGTAAGAGAAAAGTGATAAGGAATATGCTGTAAGGAGTAATTGCTGTAATCAATTTATGTACTGTTTAATTTGGAGGGAAATATATGAGTGAAGGAACTGTAACAACCAAATATACCAACGGTGAAGTTACCGTTGTATGGCAGCCGCACAGATGTATTCACTCTGCTGTGTGCGCCAGAGGTTTGCCTATTGTTTTTCGTCCGGCCGAAAGGCCGTGGATTACAATGGATGAGGCATCCTCAGAAGCGATTATTGAGCAAGTAAAGAAATGCCCGTCCGGTGCATTATCATTCTATATGAATGATGGTGCAATGTATATTCCAAGCGCAGAGGAAGAAAACGATTGAAAGTATTTGATTGAAATTAGAAGGATAGGTATGAGAAAAGTTATAATGAATCTTGCTGTCAGCTTGGACGGTTTTATCGAGGGACCAAACGGAGAATATGATTGGTGTTTTACCGACCAAGACTATAATATGTCCGAATTTTTCCGGCATACTGACGCAATTTTCTTAGGGCGTAAAAGCTATGAACTTCTAATGCGAACAGAAGATAATCCTTACCCCGAGATGAAGAAATATGTTTTTTCGAGAACACTCGGTCAATCAGCCAATGCAACAATTATCAGCAATAATTTTGAGCAGTCAGTCAACGAGATTAAAAACCAGAATGGTAAGGATATTTGGCTGTTTGGTGGAGCAAACCTCATAACTGATTTCATGAATCTAAAGCTGGTTGATGAGCTGATGCTTTCTATTCATCCGATAATACTTGGTGACGGTAAGCAGCTATTCTTGAATATTAACAGCAAAATTCCACTCATGCTTATTGATTTCCAGAGATTTTCTACCGGGCTTGTTCAAATGCTTTACCAACTTTCTTAGGTTCTTCTTTAATTTTCATTACATCCATACAGATTATGCATATACTCGTTGCTCTTATAAGTTATTTTATCGGTACAATTCCCAGCGCGTATTTATTGGTCAAATTTCGTACAGGTAAAGACATTCGCGGTGAAGGCAGCGGCAATGTAGGGGTTTTGAACAGTTATGAAGTAACCGGAAGCAAGGTGTTAGGCGCATTGGTATTACTGATAGATGTAGCTAAAGGGTACGGCGCAGTAATGCTTGCACGAGTGATGATGGATAATGAGTTTTTCAGTGCAGCACTTGCGGGGATAATGGTAGTTATCGGTCATAATTTCAATGTATTCCTTCGCGGGAAAGGCGGACGCGGGCTTGCAACTGCTGCAGGAGTGTCGCTTGCAATAAATCCGATAACATTGATTTTTTGGTGTATGATGTGGGCAACGGGATATTATGCTATTCGCCGTAATGTTCACGTAGGAAATATTTCGGGCACTCTTGGGGCGGCAGTATTGGTGGGAACTGCGCCGACGACTATTGTTCGGTGGTTTATGCAATTACCCTGCGAGCCGCTTTCACAGCACACAATGTTTGTGATGTTTATGTGTTTACAAATATTTATTCGGCATCTTGATCCGATGCGTGAACTTTTGAATAAATGGGGTGATGAGCCGGAGGAGTGATAGATGATTTATTCATTGATAGTAAAACAAAAACGCCGTTAGTTTTATACTCTAACGGCGTTTTTATTATAAGACTGGAGTTGTTTTACTGAACTATCATAAACGGCTTGGTAACGGATGTTTTGCCGTCTGTAAATCGAAGGAAATATAATCCTGTAGGAAGACCTGAGGTCGGTACTGAAACTGTGTGAGTTCCTGTGTGTTCTGTTGGACGCTATTACCTTACTGAACCACCCATTGCTCAATATAAATTCCGTCACGTTTTTTATTACATAGATAGATGGTTTTTCCATCTTTTGCACGCACAAGACGCTCGGTTGATTGGGGAACTTCAAGGAGCTCCCAAGAAGCCATCCCGTTTTTATCAACACATGAAACATACTTCTTCTTAGAACTACTATTTTTAAGGAATATATAGTATTTTTGAGTTTTTTCGTCACGGCAAATCTGAATATATTCAAATTTATTAGTCGTATCTCCGGTTGCAATCGGGTGATAATGGAAATCTGTAAGTAATTTGCCACCGTCTGAAAACACCTGAACTCTTCCAGACAGATAATCCAGAATGACTACGCCCGTGTCAGAATCAGGAACAATATCATTATAAAAAAAATCAAAGTTCTGCGCTCTTTTAAAATAGAGACTATCAACATTTCCATAAAACCGAAGTGGTTTACCATTCTTTGAAAACTGTACAATGGTAGGCATTGCTCTAAGAGAATCTTGATTTTGTAACGCATTCCATTTCATTATCTTGGCTACAATTGAATTTTGTAGTACAACTAGAGGGGGTAATATAGAAACGTTCGAAATAGAAGTATCGCAGACAATTTTGCTATTGTGAATAATACAAAGATTAGGGAGTAGGTTGTATATGTCTTTATCGGGTGTCGGTCCTTTTTTAATAAGTAGAGGTTTTGCTCCTAAGCAAAAAAGGGTATCTTTAATTTTTTTACTGTATGTGAATAGTGGCATGGCGGAATCAATAAATTTAGAACTATCTCCAAAATCAACCATTTCTATTTGCTTACCTGTTCTGTCATATAGATTTAATCGTCTTTTTTTTGAATCAGTAATAGCGTATCCGTCATTGAATGTTTCAATTTGAAAATTTCCTAAAATAATATTATCTTTTTCGTCAATTTTGATGGAGTCTTTTAAAAAAAGCTTTTTAGGTGCTGCAAGTCCCAAGACAAGTTGTTGTAACTTTGTGTATCCGTTGAATTGATTCACAACTTCGTCACTAGCCCCCATTTTATGAGTGAAGGATTTTCTACCATCTTGAGTAAATCCAATCGCTGAAGGTAATTGAATGTTTGGTAATAGGGAGAGGAGTGTGTCAGGTTCTATCGTAAGAATAGGAACTTCAATATTGTATTCCTTCTGAATTTCTTTGAGTGTATATGGTCTGTCTGAGGCATAAAGTGCCAAAACTGGCGGAGAATTTCCTTCTCTTAAATTTTTTGCCCAAAACAAATTGTACTCGTTGAAACAGAAGCTACAGTTTTCCTCGTTAAAAATCAGTATAACAAAGCCCGAAGTTGGTAGCTGTGATTTGAATGCTTGCTTATAGAGGCTAATTATTGCATCTGTCTTGACGTTTTCTACCGGAATTGAAAATGCATATGTGATAGTGCAAAAGAAAACCGTAATTATATATTTCATTGGCAGTCAAATGTTAATGAAAGTATTTTATAAAATGAGGGCTGAAAAAACTCCAGCCCTTTAAAAAAAAGTTATTCATTATTGAATCTAATTGTATTATTCTCAATCAAAGTATTCGTCTGGAATTGCCATTCCGGATCCGAACTGGGAACAATAGCACCAACAGGACCAAACGAACCATCAGAATACACTGCTTGAACCACAATTACAATTATAATACAATTGTTAGCAGGAACATAACAGCAAGGATTACAAGTGGATGAATGGTAGGCAGGATATATACCGGGTTGCAGCCCCGCTTTAGCGTCTAAACTCATAAATCCAACGAATAGAGCAACTGCCAATATTGCTTTTTTGAAATAGCTTTTCATTGATGTTTGCATACTTTAAACTCCTAAAAATTTTAATAAAGAAATTAGCTAAAAACACATATCTCTCATGTTTTCTTCGTTGCACACGACCTCGCACCACGAGAGGTTTTAATGGTGCGGGCGAACAATATTCAATAGCTCTTTCCCACCTTTCTTGGATATTCAATGTTAATACTCTGTGGGAAAGTTACAGAGATTAATTAGTATATAACCATGAAAGATGCTAAGCAAATATGTTCTCAACAAAAATACTCCAATAATCATTACCGGTCAAGACCCAAAATCAGAGGTAAAAATCAGAGGTAAAAATCAGAGGTAAAAATCAGAGGTAAAAATCAGAGCTATATGTCTATTTCTTTGGTTACTAGAGGAGTTCTCCCTTTAGACCATATTTGTTGTTGCCATTTATTTACAAGTACTTCTTTATTGTTGATTCTGCACAGTGCTACTCTTGCTTTTGCCGCAGAAATTCCTAACCTCTTTTCAAAAGCAGTTCTAAAAGTTTTGTAATTACCAAATCCACATTTAATACAAATAACTTCCAAGGGAAGATTACTATCAATGTATTTGAATGTAGATGCTAATCGAATTGATTCGATGAGCTCACGGGGTGATTGACTGTAATATTTGTAAGTAAGTTCCCGTAAGTATGTATATGAAAAGTTTAATGCCATTATTAAATGATTCACATCAAATTGTTGGTCATGACATTGTGATTCGATACACTTGAAAATAATATTTTTCATAATTGATGTTTAATACTAATGTGTGGTACAACTTGAAAATTTAGATTATAAGTAGAGTACAAAGTCAGAAGAACATCTGTTTCCCAACGATTAGTTTGTATCTCATTATGACTCATCATTTGTTTTTTGAACATAGCTCGCAAAGCGTCATTTAATTTCTCATTCACTTCTTTAGTGGGATATATTTGGTGATTTGTACGGGTAATTCTTCATGTCATTCAGTATCATTCCGTGTACTATAATAACAACAAAGGATTAAAAAATTAGATTCACAAGTATAAGCTACAACAAAAAATGCATAAAAAAATGGAGAATATACACAAAAAGTCAGGTCTCTAAAATGCCAAAAATTGACGTAATTTAACCATATTTTTCAGCAATAAATCAATCTACTTTATTTGATTTAAATATACTAACAGTAAAAATCAAAAGTGAATTTTACAAGTCCAAAACGATGTGATTGGTCAGTTTTTTGTGTATTAACTCTTAAAATTTTTGGAACCAATCTTTGTGCTGGTATTAACATAAAAAAAGACCCTGACAGATTTCTATAAATCTATCAAGGTCTATATAATTCACCACTGCTACTTTTTCTATTGCCGTAGCCCCTCGATTATCTCATCAAGCGCACTAGCCGCAATACGAACCTCATGCTCCGTAGTATCCTTGCTCACCGAAAATCGGACTGCTGCCTTTGCTTCCGCATCGGAGCGTCCCATTGCACTTAGTACATGCGACGGCTGTAAGCTCCCCGATACGCATGCTGAACCGTTGGAGGCGGCAATCCCATGAATATCGAGAGATTGGAGGATTGCTTCACCGTCAAGAATGTCCGCATCGAGAAACGAGATATTGATGATATTAGGCAAGGATTGGTCTGTAGGTGTATTTATACGAATATTTGTAATTGTATCAATAAGCAAGGCACGGAGTAGGGTAGTGGCAGATGCCATCGCTTCGGTACGCTCTGTCATTTCTCGGACTGCTTGACGGGCAGCAACCTGAAACCCGACTATCAAAGCCGGCGACTCTGTTCCTGCACGACGGTTACGTTCTTGCCCTCCGCCATGTTGATGAGCTTTGAAATCAATGCCTTTGCGTATAAATAATGCTCCAACCCCCTTAGGTCCGTGAATCTTATGAGCGGAGAACGAAGCGAAATCAACTCCGAGTGAATACATATTCACCGGAATTTTTCCGAAACTCTGGACTGCGTCGGTATGAATCAAAGCATCGGGAACAAGTTCGCGGATTCTCTCAATTGGTTGAATTGTTCCTGTTTCGTTATTGGCGTGCATTACACTGATGAGAGTTCGTTTGGCGGTTTTTCTTGCTTCAAACTCGTTGAGATTCAGAAAACCGTTTGTATCTACTGAAAGTGCTGAAACCTGCTTTTTTTGCCGAGACAGTTCTTGTACAGGGTGAATAATAGCGTGGTGTTCAACTGCACTATAAAGAACCTCATCACATAGGTTCGACTCTTCACAGCAGCTTTTCAGAACTGTATTATTGGATTCAGTACCTCCGCTTGTAAAAATAAGTTCGGCAGGGTGTGCGCCGATAAGTGAAGCAATTTCTTCACGTGCGTATTCGATTGCCACCCGTGCTTGTCTTCCCAACTGATAAATTGAAGAAGCATTTCCGTAGTTATCGCGCAGCCACGGAAGCATTGCCTCGAGAACAGATTCATCTATTCGTGTGGTTGCGCTGTTATCTAAATAGATCATATCACATTTGTTATTGTTTTTCTTCAATTTCCATTCCGAGGGGCGTATCGAAGGTCGAAGCAGGGAGTTTTGGATTTTCTTCGATGCTTACAGCTTCTATTTCAACTTTTATTCCTTCAATATCGGCAATGCTTTTCAGAGGAATATTATTCCATACCCAATATTTCCCTGACATCTTCATTTTCTTGAAATCCATTACCCATATCTGGCATTGTCTATTAAGAACAGAATCGTTACCCTCTTTTGAAAGTCCCATATCTTGCATCATTTTTTCGGAAATTGTACTAAAATCTATTGCTCCGGGTGCAGCCGAACCATTGAGTTTTTTCTTTGTACCGGTCTTTTTCTCCATGTCTAGATGATAAACATAATCTCCAGCAATTATTACTTTTTCGTGGATTTTTAAGCCGTTGAAATCACCGAATGTTTCAGTCATTTCCTTTCGTCCGTAATCATCAAAATAAAGAATGCTTGTAGATTTCATACCAGTTATATCTGCCTTCATTGTAACAATTCCCGATTTGATTGTATATTTTCGTGGTGTAGTTTCTTTTGGGGGAGTTGATACCGATTTCTTGGGTTTGCTCTTTTGAGAGAAGGCGGAGTTTTCTCCGTAGAATAGGCAGAATACAAGCAAAAAAACAACATAAGTTTTCATGGTCTCAGCTTCCTTACGCATTGTAACAAAAAGGGGTTGTTTTGATTATTATTTCCATAGTTTAGCAGAGGTTACGGAGGGAATTCTTCTGCGGAGTATCCGCTCTACTCCTGCACGTATAGTAAAATCAGCAGCACTGCATCCGTCGCACGCGCCGGACAGTTCTACATAGACTATTCCGCCCTCGACTGATTTTAGAGTAATGCGACCGCCATCTCGTTCTACAAACGGTCGTACTTCCGATTCTATAACTTTGGATACTTCGTTATAGAGATCATGGATTGTGCCATTTATATCACTTGGAATTGTGTTCATAAAATGACATCACGAACTGAGTGACGTAACATTGTTTTTTTAGGGTAAAGGCAAACACTGTATAAAACGACAAAAGCCGCTCTAAGAGCGACTTTTGAAATGTGTACAGCGTACGGGAATCGAACCCGTGCCGCCGCCGTGAAAGGGCGGTGTCCTAACCGCTAGACGAACGCTGCACAAAAACAGAGAATACAAAAATACGAGGATTCTCTGAATTTACAAAAGGTTTTTCGTAAGACTTCAATTTTTAAGACAAAATCAGTCGTTATTTTTTGAATCCTGTTTTAAGTAAACTTCCTACAGTTTGACGGGAATCATCTTCAAATTCCTTCAGCCCATAACTAATATTCGGAATATCTGCCTTCTGACCTGAGCCGAAAATCCTATCCCATAATGCAAACATATCTGCATAATGAGAGTCTGTCTCCGGCTGATGATTCGAATGGTGAACTTTATGCCAATTAGGGGTTACGATTACCAAACTGAGAATGTTATCGAGCCATTTAGGAAGAGTGATGTTGGAATGCTCTGCTATAAAAATTGGAAGCAAAACAGTAAAGTAAATAACATATGTAGCTTGCGAAATTCCAAAAAGTAGAATTGTAAGTAATTGAAGACCATTGGAATAGACCATATCGAGTGGGTGGAAGCGGAACGTACTTGTTACATCAAGCGACAGGTCACTGTGATGAACCCGGTGAGCCAGCCACATAAATGGAATTTTATGTTGAAGATGATGAATAGCATAGCTCCCTAAATCATATAACATCATTCCTGCAATTACTTCGATGCCTGGAGGAAGATGAATCCAGTGAAGTACGCCAATATTATTTGCTGTAGCGAATGCAATTACTTCCAATGCAATAATGGACATCGCAATATTAGCAATCATCGCAAACAGCGTAGTCAGCAGATTCCGTCCGCTGCGCCTCAACCGATTGTACGGTGGAGCAATATAAGGGAACATCATTTCGATGAGCCAAAAAAGAAACATAAGTCCTACAATAAAAATCGGCTGCAACTCATTAAGCATGTCTATCATTGCGGTAACACTTTCTTGAAAAATTAAACAGAATATAGAAAAATTTATGTGCAGCTCAATAAACGAAATCTATGGATAAACGGTTTTTTTAAAGAAATGTAAAAAAGTGTTAAACCAAATTCAAACTCGGTAAGTTCAAAACAGCCAAATCAATATTCAACTAAAAATGTATATGTTTATGATTCATTTAATTTACTTTTTATAGGAGATGTAGAATGAAACGCAGAAATTTCCTTTTTTTAGATTCCCCGGCGAGTGCTATGTCGGATATTACAATGCCGACTTTGTCTGCCGGACCCCAAGCTCGCCCGGAATTTGCTATTCGGACTGCAGCAGGTCTTGAACCTTTTACGCCTACCGGATCAAATCCTTGGGATTATTCCAAAGCAGCCCATCTGTTACGTCGGTGCATTGTCGGCGCGAAGGACTCTGAAATCCGTGCTGCAGTTACTGACGGTCTTGATGCTACAGTCAAGCTTCTGCTTACCCCGTTTACTCCATCAACAGATGAAATCAAAGCATGGGCAGGAGCTGATGTACAGGTTAAACCACCTAATCAGAATATGAGCAGTCAGGAATTTCAGGATTGGCAAATTGCACTCTTCAGTCGTCGTGAACAGCTTGTAAAATGGTGGGTGAAAACCATTGCAAACTCGCCTGTTTCTGTACAGGAACGCTTGGTAATGATGTGGCATAATCATTTTGCAAATGAAATCAACACAGTAAACTTTGCTGATTTTATGTTGGTGCAAAACCAACTGTTTCGCAAGTATGCCTTGGGTAATTTCAAGCAATTTGTGAAGGATGTTACAAAAGACCCCTCAATGCTCATTTATCTTGACGGCATCAAAAACTACAAAACAGGCAATCGTAATCAAATTAATGAAAACTATGCCCGTGAACTTCAAGAACTTTTTACGTGCGGGGTTTCCGATTGGGAAAACAAACCCAATTATACCGAAAAAGATGTTTCGGAAGCCGCTAAAGCATTAAGTGGCTGGAGCTTAATGCCCAGTACAACAAAAGACCCTACAATGTATTTTTCACTCTCAAGTATATTTATTCAGAACCGTTGGGACTCAAGTTCCAAAACCTTTATGGGTAAAACAGGGGCTTGGAAAGCAGATGACATTGTAGATATAATTTTCTCTGAGCGTGCCGACCAAGTTGCTAAATTTATATGCACAAAAATCTATCGGGAATTTGTGTATGATATAGCCGATCCGGTCATTGTAACCGAAATGGCTAATACATTCAAAACGAATAATTGGGAACTCAAGCCGGTTATAGAGCAATTGCTTCGTAGTGAACATTTCTTTGATGTTACAAATATCGGAGCAATGGATAAAAGCCCTATTGATTATATGGTAGGTGCAATCCGAACTCTAGGACTTACAAATGTTCCTGATTTTAATATAGCCCAAACAGGCAGAATGACTCAAGACTTATTAAATAGAATGCAGGCAATTGGTCAAGTACCGTGTTACCCGCCGAATGTAAAGGGATGGCCCGGCGGACGAACATGGGTGAGTACTTCTACGCTTCCCTTGCGCCAGAAATTTCTGCTTGATGTAGCCGACGAAAAGGTAATCATGCAAAAAAACATATTTTACAAACTGGATGCAATTGCCTTTGCAAAGAAATTCCCTTCATATAATGATGCGACCAAATTAACGGACGAAATTGCTCAGGCATTACTTAACGTTGCTCCATCACAGCAGGAATCCGCTGCCCTGCTCGAAGCATTATTACAAGGAGCAAAAACGTATGAATGGAAAATTGATGACCCGACATTCCAAGCTGATAAGCATATTCGTAATTTGCTTAAAGCAATTGTCCAGCTTGCAAAGCATGAACTGTACTAACCCATAAATTAAAAACTAACTCTATAATTTTTCAAAAGGATTTCGTTATGAAACGCAGATCATTTTTACAAAAAGTTGCGGCTACCGGTATTGTACTTCCAATGGCTATGGGTTTCCCCAGGGTTCGCGCTTTTGCCAAAGCCCCGAACGGTTCGCCCTTTGCTCGAATAGCGGCAGCTAATAAAGACCATATTCTAATTATTCTTCGACTGGCAGGCGGTAACGACGGTTTGAATACTGTTATTCCCTATACAAATCAAGATTATTACACAGCTCGTGCTGAGGGCAATGTTTCAATTGCAGCAGACGAAGTAATTAAATTGCCTGATTCTTCTACATTGGGATTGCATCCTTCTCTTGCGCCTCTTTTGGAACTGTACAAAGAAAAGAAAATGGCGATAATCCAGAATGTGGGCTATGAGAATCAAAACCTATCCCATTTCCGTTCTACCGATATTTGGCTCTCCGGTTCTGATGCGAACGTCTATAGTAACTCGGGCTGGTATGCTAAATTCTTGGAACAGCAATACCCGAATTATCCGAGTGTACTTCCTGATGAACCGTTTGCGATTGAACTTGGTACATACCTAAGTACAACTCTGATCGGTGAGAAAAACAATATGGGGGTTGCCGTAGGAGCATCTGATTTTATTCCGGGTATTCCGACCGATAATCCGATTGCAGCTACTCATGCCGGAGATGAAGAAGCGTATGTCCGTGAAATTTTGCGTCAGACTAATATATTCATTAATTCAATAATAGCTGCAGGACTGAAACAGACTGAAAACAAAGTGACGTATCCTACTGCTAATCAACTTGCTGACGGGTTAAAAGTTATCTCAAGAATAATTGCAGCAGGTCTTACCACACAAATGTATATCATTAATATCGGTGGCTACGACACTCACTCCGAACAAATAAACGGACAAAGCAATCTGCACAAACAGCTTGCAGATGCAGTGCTGGCTTTCCAACGTGATCTCGAAGCATTTGGTACCGATAAGAAAGTCAGCATAATGACGATCAGTGAGTTCGGTCGGCGTATTGTTTCTAATGGAACAGGAACCGACCACGGTTCTGCTGCCCCTATGTTTGTCATCGGTACGGGAGTAAAGGGTGGTATTATCGGCACCGATCCTGTTCTGACAGATGTGGAAGGTCCGGGTAATCTCAAAATGAAAGTTGATTTCCGTCAGTTATATGCATCGGTACTCGGTCAGTGGTATGGAGCATCTGAAGCAGAAATTACGCCTAATGCATTACCACGTCACTTTGAGCAATTGCCGATTTTCCAAACAACGACTGCTGTTGATGAATTTGAAACGGATGCTTCACTTCTTTCTCTGGGGCAGAATTATCCGAACCCTGCACAAACCCAAACTACTATTCCTATGGAAGGTATTTTGAGTGGAATGGAAGCACAGTTCACACTCTCGGCAATAGACGGACGTGAAATTGTTTCTCAAAAAGTAATGCCAGGTCAAAAAGCTGTAACGCTCGACACACGAACACTTCCGAGCGGAACATATATTTACTCGCTCAAAGCGGGTAAATCACGACGCAGCCAAACAATGGTAATTGAGAGGTAAATTACAGCCCATCGTAAATACAACAGCCCTGCCTTCTTCACAGGAAAGCGGGGTTTGCTGTTTTTTGCACAGAATAGAGGATTTTGGTAAGTTGTCTGTACGAGCAATTGACATTACTAACTTCCTGATAATCCAAAAAATTGTATGTCCATATTTATTAAAGAACTTCGCGAACAAGCGTCCTTGCGAAAAAAAAGGATTGTTTTTCCTGATGCTACCGATGAACGCACCATTCGTGCTGCATTAATTCTTCGTGATACTGGGATTTGTTTACCAATTCTAATTGGGTCTCGGATAGAAATTTCTCGAATTGCTGCTGAATTCCAATTGCCCGTTGAGCAAATTCCTATTGTAGAACCCAAGAACTCATCTGAATTTGAAGAATATGTCTTACAATTTGAGAAGTTGCGATTTGCAAAGGGTATGAATCACGATCAAGCAGAGCAAAATATCCGTAATCCCTTATTTTTTTCAGGAATGATGGTCAGGAACGGAGTTGCTGACGGTTGTGTGGCCGGCTCGCTTTCCACAACCGGTGATGTATTACGGGCAGGAATACAGACTGTGGGCATTGAACCCGGAATATCCGTAGTAAGCAGCTACTTTTTGATGGTATTTCCTGATAAAATACTTTGCTATACCGATTGTGGGGTAGTACCCGAACCAACAGACGAGCAGCTTGTAGATATTGCAACAGGAGCAGCACGAAATTTCCAAAAAGTAACAGGCGAGCAACCACGGGTTGCTTTCTTATCTTTTTCTACGTGGGGGAGTGCCGAACACCTTTCAGTGTCTAAAGTTCGCAGAGCAGCACGAATCTTTCGCGAACAAAGACCCGAAATTGTTTCCGATGGAGAACTACAAGCCGATGCAGCACTTGTACCCGACGTTGCTGAGCGAAAAGCACCGAATTCTTCTGTTCAGGGCAGGGCGAATGTACTTGTATTTCCAAATTTAGATGCAGGGAATATTGCCTATAAACTCACTGAACGTTTAGCAGGAGCACAAGCGTTAGGACCAATTATTCAGGGTTTAAACCGTCCCTACTGCGACCTCTCGCGCGGGTGCAGTGTGGATGATATAGTAAATATTGCAGCCGTCTGTGCTATGATGGCATAAAGTCCGATGCTTGTAAAAACGCTAGCTTTTTGATGAAACAAAACAATAATAATTACAAAAAACTTTGTAGGGAAGGCAACGGTTCGTATTTTTGCACCCCTGACTCTAGGACAATACTTGCACGGAGAGGTGCGAGAGTGGTTGAATCGGGCGGTCTCGAAAACCGTTATGGAAGCAATTCTATCGAGGGTTCGAATCCCTCCCTCTCCTCCATGTTAAACAATAGTCTGCTAAAGCATGATTTTTAGCAGACTATTCTTTTTGAATTATCTGCTGTTCATAAATAACCTATATAAACACAGTATAATTTTCGAAAATAAGATAATTATAAAGGTTAGCAAGTTCGAGTTTCTTCTTTGAGTAAAGTAAGAAACTCGGTTTGGTTAATTATTGTAACGAATGTCACAATTATCACTAAAACCCGTCATTATACTCGACAAAAAAATGCAAATATATTTGCGCAACTCAAAAGTTGTATATATATTTGCATCATGAGGGTTGCTTGCGTTAATAATCAAGAATAAAGCAAGGTATATTCCAGAAAAAAAATTATGAGAACAATCAATCCGTGGATTAACTTCAATGGAAATGCTGAAGAAGCATTCACTTTTTACAAATCAGTTTTTGGCGGAGATTTCGTAAAGATCACTCGTTTCAAAGACCTGTCAAGCCCTGAATTTCCGGTAGAAGAAAAAGATGCAAATAAAATAATGACTATTGCTTTGCCAATAGGAAAACATAATATGTTAATGGCGAATGATGTTCCGGAATTTATGGGACGAGTAAACGAAAACGAAAACAGGTCTAAAATATCAATTAGTGCAGAAAGTCGTGAAGAAGCTGACAAAATTTTTAGCGGGTTATCAGCAGGTGGAAATATTGAAGGTCCCATGGACGACAGTCCATGGGGTACATACGCCGGAATGCTTAGAGACAAATATGGTATTGAATGGATTGTGGAATTTGACCCAAGTTATAACGGGCAAATCTCATAGAGAATTTTAAGTTGATAGCCCGGATGGCGGAATTGGCAGACGCGCTACATTCAGGTTGTAGTATTCGCAAGGATGTGCAGGTTCAACCCCTGTTCCGGGTACAATATTAAAACGCAACTTAATATTTTTGAATAAGTTGCGTTTTTTAATTTCTGAAATTGGGTAAATAAAGTGTAATTCGTTTCAAAAATTCACGTTTTCGTCCTCAAAAATCACTTCTTTTATTACCTCAAAAGGAACATCCACTGATTTACATTCCGGAACATAGTTCATTTCTATTTGATAGAAAAAATACTCTCCGTTGAAAGCTCGCTCATATCTAGCAATTTCCGGTGTTTCCTCGTCCTGTTTTAATATCCAGTAGTGCTTCCCTCGTTTGGGAATGATGGTTTTATTATTCATGTCTGTAAATTAACAAAACAGACTATTCCACCAAACAAAAAAACCCTTCAAAGCTCAATAACACTCAATAATTATTTCAATCTTCAATTTACCCACACTCGAATAGGTCTGTGCCTCATCTGCAATCAATTTTATCCACAAACTTTTTTTATCCGAGCTTGAATCGTTGTATATAATCGGCAAGGTACTAGTGTCGTTTGTTTTGTGAGCCCGCGTGAGGAAAGAAGCTGCAAATACTGAATCAACAAAATCAGCCGCAACCACACTCAAACGTCCGCACACCTTTCCTTCGTCTCCTGCTGTAATGTTTTCTGCTGCGTTTATAGCGACAGGGGTGCTAGATGGTGCTTGTGAAAATAGATAAGCTGAGATGCCTTTTTTTGTCAAAGTCGAACCGTGAGAATGCTGAACGGAGAAACTTACCACTTTGCCGTTGCCATTGTCCGTATCGAAAACGTCACTTACAGCAATTGGTGACGTAGTTTGACCGTATAAAGCATCGCCTCCGGCGAATGCCGTTGTATCCGGGGTAAAATCAAAGGGAATAACTTTTAGCTTCTTGCCCATTGCGCCTATTATTGTTCTGCAGCAAATCATAAAAATCCTTATAAAATTGTAGCGGCTTTTGTAGATCCGCAATAATGAATAGAAATGTAACCGTCCCCGTGTTCGTCTAGTGCATAGTTATTGAACACGATGTCCGCACCGAAATTATGAAATAGATAGGCACTTATATTTTCACCTTGCCGACAAAACACTTTTCGAGATGCCTGTAGTTCAAAAAAATCCGTATTGATAATAGCCGACCCACCCGTAATATCAGAATTATATCCTGATATTCCTATCCAAACTCTCGTAACGGGTGCTACAATAGTATCGTAATAGAGACAATCTACGTCATAGAAACCTGTTTTGCCCGCCGTGAAATTCCCTGCTAAATACGACCCGTCCGCAGGGCTGTACAGCACAGAGTAAAAGGGTATAGGCGTTGGTACGCCTGTAGGGACAGTGAAAGCCGTCACGGGTTGCATATCGTTTACATGACATACTACTTCGTATGTTTTTTCTGCTATCAATGCCACAAGTTTACACGCTAACTCACTTATTAGTTTCCATGCAAAGGCAAGTTTATCGGTAGCGTTTTGTTCTGTTTCAAGACCTGAAATTAGAATTTCGTCTTGCTCCTCCGGTGTCTGACCTATTAAGTTGTTGGTAATATTACTAATGCCGTCCGGGTCAAAAGTAAGCGCGTTACGATTGATTGAATTAAAATTCTGTGAGTTTTTGACCCTTCCCATTATTCCCTGTCCTTAATACTTAAAAATTTACAAGTGACGGTTCCCTTATTCCAGTCGGGTTTTACATCTAGTAAAACAGATGTTTGACCTACACTTAATTCAGTAATTGCCGGTAATGTAAACACATCGCAGGCATGTCTTGGCATGATAGAGCCATCGCCTTCCCCACCTACCATTTTACACGTAAATTCTCTTATGGACTGCTCTCTAGAGCTCCAGTATGTAGTTATGTATTCAGCTATTGCCTGCTGTAGAGAATTTGTATTTTGAGTTTCGTTTGCCCATCCCGTAATCATAACATGGTCTGTGAATGCCGAGGGATATGCAATAGGGTCATCGTAATCAATCGTGGTAATCCCGTCGTTTATTGTCACCGAGTCGTGAACTTTCCCCCAAAACGTTCCTTCGTTATAGTAAATTTTTCTGGGATAAATATGCTGCTCAACGTAGTAAGGTTCTGAGCCGAACTCATCTCTGTGCGGGGGAGGTACTGTAGGGGAATTGTGGAGTAAAAATTTTGTACTGAAAGCGTCAGTTTTATTTGATGTTGTTATGGAAACACGATTCAATGAAACATTTTTATCACCCGCCTTTGTTGTTTCCGATTCAGCCACAAGGAACACGTTTTCAGCAGTCGTAATATCATAACCATCACCGATGATAATTCCCGAAAATGTTGTAGGTGTGGTGTAGTTTTCCAATGGCTTCAAGAAACAAACCTCGTAGCTGAGTATGTCCGTATCTGATGTGGCGTTGTGTTGAACAATTGGCTTCCACTTGAATTTGCAAATTAAATTCTCGCACAGCTGATTTATGAAAGTACTTATAGAGTCAAATTCCGATACACCTTCTTTATCTCTTGAGAAAAAACCTCCGTGACTCTCGTAAGTCGTACCTGATACTTGGCTGGCAATATGTCCCAAAATATGTAGTTTATATGTCCCTGTTTCATCCACTACGTACCCTTTTGTATTGCCCGGTGTGGTGTAAGTTTGCGTGTAAAATGTAAGTGATGTAGTTGGGTATGTATCGAATGCCGTTGTTTGCTCTAATCCAAACAACCCCGAACGTAACCAATACGCCAATTGCACACCAATGAAGCCACCTAATTTCTCTGTGAATGTCGGGATAGTGTACATAAATTGAAAATACGGAGTTGGTAATACATCCACTTTATTATTAAAATCACCGAGCTTCACATTGTCTAGTATTGCATCTGCAAAAGAAGAGTTTTCGATAATTGATTGTCCGGTGTTCCCGCTACCCAACACAGAGTTAGCTGGTGCAGCATCAAGAATTGTTTTTAACAGGTCGAATGTTTCAATTTTTACACTTCGTACCGTATCACTATCAATAGCGATTCTAAATTTGTTACCAAGTGTTCGTGCTTGTGCTCCTATATACTGTATGAACAAATCCCCGCCGAGACCTTCGTCTGTCCATAGTGCGAAAATCGTAGTGGTCGGAACACCGAAAGCGTCATATTCCGGGGTAATAATCAACTCCTTTAAGCCCGAAGGTAATCCGCCAAACTTCTCAAATTCAAATGAAATAGCAGGAGATTTCATCATTCCGAAAGGCAAATCCTCCAGTCCGTAACCACTGGCATCCATCGAAAATAATGAATGTGAGAAATACACGACGTCGAAAACTTCTATACCCATAAAATCACCGGGAGGTATTATCTCTAACATCATTGCCCACCCTGCGTCACTTTCCCACTGACATACGTATTTTGTGCCTCTGTCAATTGCCATTACTTATTCCTCCAACGATGCTCAAAAGAAACATTCAACGTTTTAGTTCCTTGTTTTTCATTACCGGCAACAGACCATTCTTTCACTACAACAGGAATAGCTTTATCTGAATCGTGATAGTGTTCGGCTATGTTTGTTTGTGTTTGCCAAGAAGCAAAATCAATCCAAAGAAATTCACTAGTTAAATACGACTTAATAAGTGCCTTTACATTACTCCAATCCCACGACGAAGCCCCATAGGTTGCCTTCAGGAATATCACACCATATTCCCGCCTAAAAAAGTTGTTACTCGATTTTTCACCGCCAAGAAATTTAATTTGCTCACCTTCAGCAATAAAGTCTTCACCGGCAATTCTAATTTCTGCGTCTTGGTTAGCATACCCCGGAAATGTAGCAATAGAAGAAATTAAGATTTCATCGTATGCACTGGTGCTTGTGTCCGATGTGGCTTTATGAAGCGTGATTTTGTAATTACTCATCCCTGCAACGCCTTTCTACGAATGTCAAGTTCTTTCCGTTTTGCACTTATTGATTCATCGTGTTCGATAACCAAACCTACATTCATTTTACCCAAAAAAGAATCCGGCATTGCTTTCTGGGCAGCAACCATCCTTTCGTTTTCTTTTCTTAGGGATACAACTTCATTTTTCAGATCGCGTAATTCTCGAATTACACTATCATTATTCAAATTTGCCACTTGCTTATAATTGATAGGTGCTTGCTCGAATGACTTAACGGTGAAGCGTGGTGGGGTAATTGTTTGTATTTTGTGCTGAGAAAGAAGTTTTGTTAATTGTTCAAAATTTCCGCTTTCGATTTTACCCAATGGATTGACAAAAGACCTTGATAATTCAGGCAGGTTTTTATGTTCTTTAAAAACCCCTAAGATTTCCGATATAGACACACCGCCTTTAAGTATCGAGTGGAATTCATCAAATCCCCTAACTTCGCCCTTAACAGCTTTTTTACTAAAAACATACTCTTCTTTGTGCGTGTAATCCGCAACCTCCCATTCGCCCCCGTGACCAGTGAAGCCGCCGTCATGCTTACCCTGACCAGAACGGACTCCCGCCTTGGCTGCTTCAATTAAAGCAGTCAATCCCAATGTAAGAGCAGTTGCGGCAACAAATCCTGCACTGCCAAAACTAAAAGCATTCGCTGGGTTTGGCGAAGAAACCATTACCCCGTAAATTTGAGCAGCAATAATTGGAGCTAACGACTCCAAGGCATTCAACGCCATAATGACGTAATCTCCAATATTCTTTTTCCCTTCAGCTATTGACGCTCCAAAGCTAGACGCAAGAGAAATAGTCATGCTGGAAAATGCTTCTTCTGCAATTTTAGCGTTTTCCGTGGTGGAAGCGGATAGATTTGTTTGAAGAGCATCAATGGTCTTTGTGGCTTTTGAAATTTCTTCAACATTTCCATCTTGCTCCGCTTTCAGTTTTGCCTTCCTAGCATCACCGAGGGACTCAGCAATGTTACCTATTTTATAGCCGCTTTGCTGGTAAGCTACGACCAAGCTACCAGCGGTTTGGTTAAAAGAATCCGCCACACCTTGCATAGCGTCCTTAAACCCATCTGCAAACAACCGCCCAAAGCTCTTACCCAAATCCTTCGTTGTTTCCTTGAATTTATTTGCAGATTCAACCACCTTATCCTGAAATTCCGAGAAAGAAATTGTTTGATTTTTAAGGGCATCGTTAAGGTCGCTTGCCTCTTTTTCGTATTCTTCCCTTGCCTTTGCTCCTATATCTTTTTGAGCTTTTGCAGCTTCGTCGAATGACTTGCGTAAAGAGCTGGATATATTTGAAGCGAATTGACTAAATCCATCGGAAAGCGTCCCCAGTATCCCCTTGCTTTTATTCGCAAAATCTTTCTCAATCTGAAGTCTGTCAATAGCAGCTTTAGCGTAAGCATCATTCTTCAACCGCTCATTACCCTTAGCTGCATCAAGTTCTGATTTCAAAGTCTTATCAACTTCGAGTAGCCGTGTTTGCCGTTCGCGTTCGGCATCGTCTGCAATACGGGCAACTGTAAATTCCCTCAGTGCCAAAGCTGATGAAGCTGCAGAATCCTTGTTTTGCTTTAACAGTGCAATGTTGGCTTTATCATTGATAGCCAATAGAACAGCATCCGTCTTTATTGCCTCCCTAATGGCTGTTTCCCGTTCGGTTTCCGCTCTCTTGATTACTGCATCATCATTTGTTGCAAAAGCAGCCCTAAGAGCTTCCGTAGCTTTAATAACAGCAGCATTCTTATTGACTGCTTCCTGAATTTCAATTGCATTTTGATTCTTGATAGAATTCAGTTGAGCAGCGTTCAGGTCGGATAGGCGTTTTTCTTCCTGTCCTACCGTTGTAGAAATTCGTTCTTCGATAAGCTGAATGGATTTCTTTGAATTTTCAACTTCCCGTTTATAGTTTTCGTCAGCTGCTTTCTGCTTATCGTCAAATTCTTTTACGAGAGATTTGCCCCGAATATCAGCAATCTTTGCAAGTGAATCCTCTTCGGCTTTCTCTTTTGCAAGTGAGATTGCATCTATTTTCAATTGCTCCGTTTCTCCGTCCTCAGCTGAGATAGTTTTCTTTAATCGTAGATAATTTTTTGCAGCAAGAATTTGTGCGTCATACTTCTTTTGTTCGGCAGTCGATTGAATTTGCAGTAGCTCAATTGACAATTCCGATTCTGATTTTTTGGAAATAATCGCATTATCCCTTGCAATTTTTTCAGCTGCCCTTTTTTCCTTCTCTATTTGGTTTGTAGTTTTGGTAAGGGTATTTTGAATATCCTTTTGAGTTTCGGATTCTCTAAATTCTACGGATTGAGATTGTTCGGTTTTCTTTAACTGAATACCTTGATTAATTGCGTCTTGTTGCGCTTTGAATTCTTGAGCAATGAGTTTCTTAGATGCTGCAAGTGCATCCTCCTTCGTTTTGAATTGTGTTTTGGCAACATCATTAAACGATTTAAGTGCAGCAGATTCGTTTTCCTTATTAGATTTGCGTAATAAATCCGCTTGACTCTTAATGCCCGCACCCATCTCCAATGAAGACTTAGCGGTAGAATCTGCGTCGCTTTTCGCCTTTGCAAAGGCATCACCCATTGCCTTAGCATCTATTTCGGCAGCTTTTGCAGCTGCTCCAACATCACCCAATTTAGTAGCGACTTGAGCAGCCTGTTCAGCTGTAATACCTAAAGCACCTGATATTTTCTTTGTTGCATCTTCAGTAAGTAGCCCTGCTTTTGCGCCTTCTTGGAATCCTTTGGTAATTTGGTCGGATGTGGCTTTGATTTGCTGTTGTACTTCTCTGTATTGCCCTGATAATTCAGCAGCACCCTTTGTATCCCCCCGTGCATTTGCAGCGTCAATACGTTTTTTCAGTTCAATTAACTGTTGCTTTTGAGATTCATAAACAGCTGATAACTTTAATAAACCGTCAGAGTAGTTTTTCTGATTCGCTGTTGCTTCATCTCCAAACGCTTTCTTTTGCTTTGCAGAAACTTCGTCCAACTTCGTTTTATTTACGTCATACACTTGCACCAAATCACCATTAGATTTCACAAGTGTTTTTACCCCGGCAATTGCTTCCGGAGCCACAAGGTTAATTTTTCCGGAAACTTCATTCGCTTTCTTTGCAAGTTCGTCGAAAGATTTCTTTTCTTCAGGTGTTAATTTACCGCCTGCCTCTACTTTGACCTGTAACGGCTGTAATTTAGCTTGTGTTTCCTCTAGTGATTTTTGAAGGTCCGGTAACTCATTAAGAGAATCGAGTTTGGTTTTTATAGAAACAGCTTCTTTGGTGCTGTCAGACATACCCTTAATTGCATCATCAAAGTTCGATTCGCTCATAGACTTCTTAATGCCACCCTTGACAGCATCTCCTAAGCGTCCACCCGCTTCGCCTAATAAAGTAGCGGCTTTCCCAAAATCAAGGTGTATAGCCGCGTCCAATATCTCACCAAATATTTTAACTGTTTCCCGTATCCCTGCCGTAAGTCCTACAATCGTAGCTTTCACACCGTCCACTACCTGACCTAAAACTGCCATAGCATTGGAGAAGCCCTCACTGCCACTTTCACCGGAAGAAAACAATTCACCTATAGCACTTGCAATAACCGATATAGTTTCCCAAAGAATTTGAAAAGGAAGCGTTACGTAGGTCAGTACAAATTTTCCAAATGTTACTACTGCATCCCCTATTTTATCGAATAGAACTCGTACACTCTCTACATTATGATATGCTATTACCAGTGCGGCAATAACAGCCGCAATCCCCGCTACAAGCAGGACAACACCACCTGTTGCAGCAGTCCACATAGCAGAAAAAGAGAGCGAAGTAACACCCGTGGCAACATCGGTAACACCTAAAGAAGGGATAAGTTTGGTCAGTAGACCCGTAACCACACTCCCTATTTGCCCTACTGCACCTTCAGGGAGAATAGACTTTATTCCTGCAAACGTTCCGATCACCGGAGCTAATTGAGCAGCAGCCCCCGCCGCGAATACGAACCCTTTTCCTACTTTGTCAATCCCATTGATTAGATACGCTTCTGTAGCTACTTGCAATCCCCTTAATTTTACTTCGATAGAACCACTCATTTTCTCAAATGCAAAATCTGTACTGCCTGTAGTGTTCTTCACGCCCTCGAACGTTTCTTTGAATCCTTCTATGTCACTTGCAAGGGTATTGAACGCTGCTGATGCTTCTGAACTCGAAAACGCTCCAACAGCGGTTTGACCTGTTTTAATCATCGCTTTGTTTATCTTTTCAAGCGTTACAGGTAAATCGTCTTTTTTAAGAGAATCAAGCGAAACACCTGCAGCTTTAAGAATCGGAGCAAGTGCAGCACCCGGCTTTTGGAGTTCTAATAGAAGTGCATTGAGCTTTGTGGTGGATTGTGCGGCGGGAATCCCCTTGCTTGTCATTAAAGCAATTGAAGCACCTACACCGTCAAGTCCTATACCGGCAGCAGCAGCAGTAGGCACGACGTTTGACAAATTGGCGTTTAGTTCCGACGCACTAACAACACCAAGGTTAATGGTATTGAAGAAAATATCTGAAAACTTTGCAGCTTCCTCCGCTCCCTTACCGTAAGCGTTCAGGTTTCCGGCTAATAGTTTCGTTGCGTCAGATAGTGTCGCACCTCCACCAGTAGCAAGTTTAGCAGCAGTAAGGGAAAATGTTTTAAGCCCTTCTTCTCCACCTTTTACACCCGAAGCCAAAGCGTCAAACATTGAGGTTTGCATTTCAGCAGCAGAAAAAGGGATATCCTTCGACATTGCAACTGCTGCTTCTCGTAAGTGTGGAGCCATAGCCGCAGCTTCATCACCTAACGTGGACATATTAGCAGTAGCGGTATCTAATGCGGTGAATGGTGCTGTGAGTTGGTTTACCGTATTGGCTGCACCTGAAATAGCTTGTGATATTTGGTTAAATTTGAAAGCCTTGTCTAATCCCGACGAACCCTCTGTTGCTTCTTTGATAAACTTACCGTTTTCATCTCGAATTTTCTTGAATGCTTTTTCCCCTTCGTCACCAACTTTCTTAACATTATCGAGTGCTGGCTTTGTGTCAAGGTCAAGTTTCGGAAGTTTACCACTAAACAACCTGTCCAATTCAGCACCAATATTACGCAACTGTGCAAACGCCTTTGAAGCGTCTAAGCTAAATGCAGCATCTAATACTAAATCAGCCATTGTGTTGGGGTTTAAAACATAAAAAGGCGCAAACCCCTTAAAAAAGGATTTACGCCTGTGATTTCTAACGTTATTACGTTATTGGTCTGTGGGTCGTTCTACGCCGAGAAGTTCAGCGATTTTCTTAAATATTTCCGAATCAGGATGCAAATTGTACAGTGCGTTCCGTACTTTGTTTCTGAATTTTTTCAATTCTTTTTCGTTCATTTTTCTGCATTTGCTTTTTGAGTTTTCGAGGAATTCTACTCTTTTTATAAGTGGACAGCAACCGGCATAATTTGCCGAACCTGTCCATGTTTTCTTTGAATGACTTTGGCTTACTGCTCAAAGTACGAAATGCTTTCACCGCGTCTTCTTGTGTGATCATGCTATCCATATTGATATATATTTTTGCTGCATCGGAAGGCGTATTGCGTCCACACTTCCCGTAATGCTACATTGTAGTATAAGTTCAGGTAATCATTATAATCGCTTGACAGGATACGTACTAAAAATTTAATATCATAATCCCTGTTTTCGCACATTAGTTCACCGATACTTTGGGGTTTTTCGTAATCTTCTTCGTCGGAGTCTCCGTTTGAAGAGAAACATCCGAAACTTCTGATATAGCTGACGGCTTCGTTTTCACATTCGCAAAGTCCAAAAAATCTTCGGCTACCTCCTTGATGGCTTCCCATGTGAAGCTATCTGCAATTTGCCCTCCTGTGAGCGGTTCGAGTTTCATTGCTTTGAAATCCAATGCTCCGGCAAGAATATCCGAATACGCTTGTAGTTTTTCAGAAAAATATTCACCATCCTCAATTTCCAGGGCTTCATCCGATTTTGCAAACCTTAAGGCATCCGCTAGCGGAATAGCACCTGCCAGAACCGCCGCGTCTGTTGCCTGTTTGATGGTGGTTTGCTCCCCTGCAACTTGAGTGTATGGAGCAATAAGGTTCAATAGCTTCTCCAAGCCTCTTGCCTTCGTAATGCGTGTTTGGGCTTTGGTAACGATTGCCATTACCGCAGCACTCACCAATCCTCCGTGAACAGTTTTGAATTGCGGTTCGTAGGCGGTAGTTCCGATTTTTAGGGTTGTTTTGGGTGTGTTCATAATTAGATAGGTTTTGTTTAAAAATGGGCGGTGTTACCCGCCCTGTGATTATGCAGCTTTTGGTAAACTTACGCGTTTAAATTCTGTTCCCGATGTCAATGTAACAGCAGCAGCAGGTGTAACAATTGCAGGGTCAAAACAAGCAATAGGAACTACTAGATTAGCAGTTGTTTTCTTGGATATCGTATCAAGTTTTGGTTTAATACGTTCGCCTTTCTTGCTTGTAAATGCCCCTGAACCTTCCTTGAAGTTACAGTGATGTACGTACACCAATACTGTATCGGTTTGGTCTGGGTCATCCCTGACGTAGGTTATTGCCAACATATACCGTACCGTTGTGCCTGACGCTGTAATTGCCGGAGCTTCTGACGCATCTTCGTAATATTCGGTAGCAGCATCGGCATCGCCCGGCTGGTACACATCACAGGCATTTAAAATGTCACCTCCAAAAGTATCCTGGTCGTAGGACATTTCAATGCCCTTGCCTAGCCGAACAGGGGTGTAACCCGTGCTAAAGTTTTTAATAGCTTTTAGAAAAGCATCGTCCACGTCAGTTACCGCAGTAGCTGTCGGAACCATTGTATTCGGAGTAACTGTAACAAGTCCCGTCCCTGCCGCATTTACCGCGAAAAAATCCGTTCTGTTTAACCCACCTGAATATGATGGCATTGTTTTGTCCTTTTAAAAAATTATTTAATAATTACTGTTATTGCGAAAGCGTCCGAGCCATTTTCCCGATACGCCTGTCCGTTTGGCATGGAAACGTATTTATCATTTCCATCTTCGTCTGTAAATTCTGAACCGCATTCGAGTAGCTTTTCCCTGATTGCTTTGTGATAGGGTTTTACCGAATTGTTTACAAGTAAGTACATAACGTAGTTCTCAGCGTCCTCGACACGTTTACCGTCCTCACTTGTATCAATTTCGGAGTACCCTTCGTAGGATATATAAGCCGATGGTTTTGCCGCAGCTTTGCTTTTCAAGAAAGTTTCCAAGTCCGTTCCGTTGCCTGTTCTGACATTAGACTTAAATTCTGCATTTGCAGACACAATCAGTTCGGTTAGGAATTGTTCAGGTGTCATTTTACACTTCCTGTTCCTGAAGCCGCTAATTCGCGTCTTATTTCTGCTATTATTTGATTCCTTTCCTGAAGTCCGCGAACACCAGTTGCAAGTCCTAAGAATGGACGTCCGCTTTTGATAAGTCCCTTTGCTTTACCAATTGAACGTGGTCTTACATAAACCTCAACATTGAACTTTGAAATTCCGACTGCCGGCTGAGTAGCGGGTTTGCTGTTGTAGTCTATATCATCCATAAGATTACCCGTTAGCCGCATTGCGTCACCTACTTGTTTAGCGGCAAAAGTCCCAAAATCGGGCTTTCTGCCACCCCTAGAACCCCACTTTACCAAACGGTTAATGAAGCGAAGTTTCTGCTTTTTGTATTTACCTGACACACCCTTGAAGGGCTTTCCGTTCTTATCAATTCCCTCCAAAATCCTGTCTTGATTCTGACGAACCATAAGTTTTCCAATAGCGTCGGAAACACGTCTTAGTATCTGTGCATTGAGCTTTTTTTTCAAAACAGTATTGAATTGAGCCTGTATTTGTTCAACAGTTGAAGCCATTTTTTCACCTCTTAAAGGTATTTGATGTAACTGAACTCGAAGGTGCGTCCTTCGTCAAACCTCCAAACAATAGCCGTTCACGCTCATAGAGTTTTCTGTACATTTCCCATCGGATACGAATTTTTGTACCTTCTCCATCGTCTTGAACCTGATAGAAGATACATAACTGCTTAAAAGCCAAAGCCCGGGATAATTGAGCGGTTTTCCTATCTGTAACATCGTCAAGCGTACTCCCGTCATTATCATATTCAATTGATAACGCCTGCTGAATATCGAGCTTCATCTCTGCCTTTGATCCTTTTTGATTGAGTCCTAACAGAGTTTCATCGTCGTATTCTGCTGGTGAAAGCATATCCTCATTACCTGAGCGCATTATGTCAATGTTTGCTGTTAGCTGTTCCCATGATGTTGGCATTGATATACCCTTCCGGTAATTGTGATTGTTTCTCCGCCTGAATGCGTAAACCTTCTACGGTAGTAGGAATATCCCCGCCTTTGATTCTTCTGCTTACCGTAGAAGGGTGAACGCCTTGTGCTGTTGCGATTGCGGTTTGTGTGCCGCGAATGAGTTTCGTTCCCATGTGCTATTTTGTTAGAACACGAATGATTTTAATGTCTGTCACATCGTCTGCCCTAGACTCCCATTTTGCGGCTGTCTCCAGTTGAGCAGATGTAGGATTTACCGTAGTATCTACATACGATGTATTGATAACGTGAGGACAATAATGTACATCCCATCGCAATATCTTCTTAGGATTAACCTTCATGTCATCGGTAACGAACTTCATTGCCATTGCCTTCTGATAGCCCAAATAGAACGGTGTACCGCCTACTAAGTACGATGGGTAAGCACCCGTAGAGGCAATAGCAATCGTTGGAGCGGTTTCGTAGCTTGAGCCAGCATTTGTAATGGTAATACTTGTAACCTCACCGTTCGTAAGTACCGCCGTCCCTGCTGCGCCCGAACCACCTCCACCAGTGAATGTAACTGCCGGAGCAGTCGTAAAACCACCTCCGCTATTCGTAACAGTAATAACGGTGACCTCACCGCCTGCAACTGTAGCTGTAGCTGTAGCGTTCATCTGAGCGCACAAATCATCATCCACTATAAACCGTTTTCCTGCAAAACTTCCCATCTGACCGGAGCTCGCTACTTCTTGACCTTGCGCAAGTTGTGTGTAGTCCACCAATCCGAGTTTCAGCATATTTGCGTACTGATGAGAGTGCAGGAGATGGGAAGTAAGCATTGCGGAATTACGACCGAACATCTGCTGACCGTTAATGATTGCTATTTCATCCATCAACCCACCAGTACCGAGTCCCGTGTAGTCGTAACTGTGAGTTACTGCAAGTGCACCGCCTGCACGGTAAAGCCCCCGTAGAACTTCTGCGTATCGTTTCTCAATATTGGCAGTATTACGTTGTGCTATTTGCGGTGCAACTTTTGTAATTCCATCCACCCCCGAAATAATAACGTCGAGTTCTTCCTCTTCAATAGCATCGTAACGCCGAACAATCGCTCCCTTAATTTCACCGTAGGAAAGTGTCTTCACGGAGATGTCGCCTGTATCGCTAGCTGACCTACGGTTGTCGTCACCTAAGAATGAGAGCGATTTAAGATAACGGGAATGGTAAAAATCCCCACCTTTCACGAATGTCGGAGCAGGGTCATTAAAAACCAAACCATTAGCGACTAGACTGCCGTAAGTCGGCATAAGTCGCTGTACTTCCGCCTCATAGAGTGCGGGAACAAAATCAATTGCCATAATTATTTTCCTTTATTTGAATCCATTAGTTTTTTGTATGCTTCAGGGTTTTCATTCATCAGCTTTAGTAATTGAGTCTGATTCATTCCCTCAAGCGTTAAGGGTACACCGCCATTTCCTCCACCTCTTTCACCGCCTTGTGAATTGCCCGACGGCTGTTCGACTGCAAAGTCCTTTGCAATTAGCTCCAATACCGACAACTCAATCCCTTCGTAGTTCTTGACCTTGTCTTGTGGAAGTCGTGAGAGAAGCTCTTTGCGCCGGTCAGCTTCTACTTTGTCGAGTTTGGCTTTTTGAGCGGCGGTAAGCGACTTCGTTTCCTCCAACTCTTTTGTTAAACTCTCTACAATCTTTGCAGCTTCGCCGTTCTCAATCGCCTTTTTGTCTGCTGCCTCTTTCTCTTTTAACCGATACGCAGCTGCTTCCTCGTTCGCTTTTTTACGTTCCGTTTCAGCCTTTGCAGCTTTAGCAGTCAATTCGTCAATTACTTTTTGTACATCCGCCGAGTACTTACCCGATTCTGTACCGTTTTCGGGACTTCCCGTTTCACCTCCACTTAGAGTATTTGGTTCTGGCATTTGCTTATTCCTTGAATAAAATAAAAAAGGCGCATACCCTCCACTTGGAAGATGTGCGCCTGTGATTTGCAAAACTTTAAAATTGCTTAATCTATGGTCGGTATATCAATACCTAATATGTTTGATACTAATCGTAGCTTAATATCGTTGTCTTTAAGCTGGCAAATTTGATTCTTCAGTTGGTTTCTCCACTTGACCGATTTCGGGTGTTTCGTCTGTTCCTTGCTCATCGGTGGACGTATTTTCGTCTGTTCCTTGCTCATCGGTTTCCCACATTTTTAGTGCATCTGTAGCAATTTGTTTGATAGCGTCCTTTGTGCCTGTAGTATTCACAATTGCCTCGAATTGAATTTTGCAGTCTTCGAGCTGTGTACCTAACTTTAATATATGCTCTTTTGTTACTTCGTCAATTTGCTCTTGGAACTTTGAAATATCCAGTTCCGCTATTAACGTTGGCTTTTCAGATAATTGCGCTTCTAGTTCCGCTATCCTGTCCAATAGCGGCTGTTTCTGTCTGTCCGCTTCCGCTTGTGCTGTCCTCATCAAGTGCCTGTTGCGTAGTTTGTTGTCCATGAGATTTTAGTTTCTCCAATAGTGTACGATTTTTAATAAGATAATTAATAGCTTCCTCATCGGTCGTTATCAATTCGTTTTTTATGTGTTTGGCTACAAAGTCTTTTGCAGACAGTAAGCCGTATTCAAATTGAGCGAGTGTATTCGCCTGTTCAACGGCGGGCTCTATGTATTCCGCATCTTCTATATAGTCAATACCTACCGAACAAGTTTCAGGTAATCCCAGTCCCAAATCCTTATTGACTATTTTTGCAAAAACCGGGTAAAAATCATTCTCAAACTTTGTGAAAGTACCGGCATCTTCGGAACGTAAGTCCAGTAACTCCATTCTGTCAATCTGCATCGCCACTCCCGATGGTGCAAGTCCGGGATTTGCGCTAATTAAACTTTCAGGCAGTCCCATTTTACGCATTGCTATTTTATATCGCCGGTCGCGTAAATCATCTATGTTTGGGAATATTCCATTACCGCCCACGCTGTCAAGTGACGGGGCTACTTCAAAACCCTCTCCACTGGTCACTTTGTCCACTCTCAAAAGTCTGTTCGGTGCAAGTTTGATATTTTCCTTACCGAAATTAGTCGCAATCCACACCGAAAATGCACTGTAAACAACGTCATTATTAGCAAGAAAACACAATTTGTTGTCATCCAAAACTGCAAACAGCAATTCCCACAAACCACCCCCGTAAAAATCTGTTCTACTGTGTGTAAACTGTAAAAAACAAGCAGGGATAATTCCGTACTTGTTTGCCTCACTGCTTATTTCCCGACCTTCAGCATCAAGTACCCGGTACGTTTTATCTGTCCAAACCTTAAACGTATAGACTGGGTTTCCCGCTGCATCCGGTAAGTTTACAGGTATCCATAATTCAGTGATTTTACGATGGTCTTTTTTATCGGTAACGACACGAAACAAGTCAGGAGGCAATACATCTATTTCAATTTTAAAGTCCCTTACAACTGGCATTACAAGGGCTGTATTACATAACTTTGCTATTTTATGAGCATATCGAAGCGAACTGTTTACATCGGCGTTTTTATAAGCATCGTCTATATTTGAATTGCTTACGTCAAACTTACGGTTTGGAGCTTTTGAATAGAGTCCGCAAAGATTTCTGAGTACTCGATTAACAAATTCTTCAATGGGAATAACCCTGTACAGTTGGTTTATTGTATCGTCCTCACTGTCAGTAGCAAAGTCATTGCTCAAGTACTGATACATCAACTTACGCCTATCTTCCAAATCATCGTATTCGCTACCAATGAAACAGGTCAATGCACGGAAATAAGCGAGGTTGTTTACTTCATTTGATAACGGAGTAGCACCCCAAATAACAGAGAATGAGAGCGCAAAAGCTCTTATGTGATCCGAACCGCGCAATGTGATTTGTGTGTTACTCATTCGTTGTCTTCATTCCCCATTTTATCAATAGATTTTTTTAACTTTGATGAAGCCCAGGCAATTAACCCGAAAGAACCCATGTAGTCGTTAAAGAAAAAACCGTACTGAGTAGGTTCTTTCGATTTGTCTTCACCGTCTTTTGGGTCTGTATCGGATTCGACAATTACAACATACTTTGATGAACCGAGTATCGCTGCAATAGCTTCTGTTTTGTCTTTATCCGGGGCGTAATCAGGCATATCAATTATTGGAGTGTTGAAAATCGGGCTTTTGAAATTTCTTTAGTCGTTTGGATAGTCTCTTAAAATACTGACTGTAGGTAATCTTTCTATCCCTTAAATCCTGTTGTATTTTATTTACATTATCCATATACAAATTCCTTCCTATCAATCGGAAAATAATTATACGCCCAGTAACTTAACGCATCGCTTGGATGGGTGCGTTCAGGGTCTGTATCGTCTAATCCTTGCCCGCTTTCTTTCCACCTTGTTTTGTACAAATCCTCAATTGTCTTTACACAACGATTATCTACCCAAAGTTTTCGCTCTCCACCCATACTAAGAAATTGAGTGTTGAGAGAGGCAACTCTATCCCGTATGGCAAGCGTCGGGCGCGTTTTAAGTCTATAATCGGGATAACGAGAAAAATAATGCTCGATAATAGCATAATCAGAACGGGTTGCATTGGATTCCTTCCTATGTCCTGAATAGTCGCCTGTAACTTCGAGTGTACCGTTAAAACTAGACTTTTGAAAAAAATCCAGTATGTTTTTACATTGTTCATCGGTATTGCCATTCTTAAATATGAACTCTTTAGTTACGTAGTATTTTCCGCCTATTTCCTGAATCAAGCTCGTACTCATCGGCTTCTTAGCACTTGCATTGAAGTCCCAACACATTACCGTTGGAGCGTTCGGAATAAAGTCCTGTCTGACTACACTTTCATCTGAAAAGGCGTGATAAGCCCGGGAACCGCCTAAGTGAATCATCTGCCCTAATACTTCACGATTGTACGTTATTTCGTCGTACTTATCAATCAATCCTTCTAAATAGCCCTCAGGAAGATTCTTAGCATTGTCGAATGACGTACCGTAGATAACATTCACCCTGTCGTTAATCAGCTTTTCAATTTTATTCGGGTCATCCGGTGGAGTCGTAACCGCCAGCATTTTATATTGTAATCCGAGTGCTTTCTTTGCTTTGCCTCTCATACGACCGCGATACTTATCCCATGCACCGACTTTTACGTCTCGAAACTCGTCAGCAGCTACATAATCAAGTTGCAGTCCAAGGTGTTTATTGAAGTTATCCGAGCCGTCTAAAATTGAATAAGAACCCCAACGCCATGTAAGGATTTTACCGTTTCGATTTGTATAATTTGGGATATTCCACTCTTTAGGAGGCATGCTGCCAATTACATAATGAACACCTTCAATCAGTCCCAATTGCCCCCATACGTTTTTCAGTTCAGGTAATGTACTATTGTTCAGAGTGTCGAAAACAGGTGCTGTTATTAGCCCTACGCTTCCTTTTAACCTACACTCATTGTAAACAAACGCACCCAACACAAACGTTTTCCCGCTTCCAATCCCACCTATATAGAACGTTTCTTCAGAATCATTATCTATTGCGTCAAACTGCTTATCCGACAGTTCCATCGTTATCATTTGTAGTCCTTCGAGTGAACGTTACCGGAGGCGGCTGTATGGATTCTTGCTTATCCTTATTCAACTGCTGTTCCGTACCGTAACCCCGTTTTGTACCTTTTCTGTCCAAATAGAACCGTATGTTAGCGTCTGAAGGGGGATAGCGTTTCTTTGTTGCTACAACTACCGGCGCACCTTCATGCAAGAAAATCTTATCTTCGTCTAACTCCACACCTTTTATGGTTTCAAATAGCTTACTTTCGGCAAAATCAAGGCTCACATTTAACAGTTCATCAACACGTTTTTTATATTTTTCGTCTTTTTCGTACCAATTGTAGTGAGTATTTCTGTCTATCCCTACTAATTCACAGGCAGTTGAAACAATTCCTAAAGTTGAAATCAAAGCGGAAATCATAGCGTTTTTCCGTGCTGAATTTTGCGGAACTTTAGCTACACTTCTTTTTCCTCTTTTCGGCTTCTTTTTAACTGATTTTTTGGGTGAACTTTTTGCCACATTTTTAGACTTGATAAATTAATCGGTACAACCCCACCAAACAAACGATAGACGGGCTTTTTACACCCGTCCGTTAATACAATTTTACGGCATTTCCCAAACTTCCATAACGAAGTTCTTTTTTACAGTTGCTGGATTACCTCCACTATTCACTTGTTGGCAAAATGCAAATTCAATATCACCGCCCGTACCTGACGTTGTAAATGTTCCTTGAAATACTTGTAAGGTTGTACCTGAAGAGGTTGCAATATGACCATGTTCAGTAAAACAATTCAAATCACTTCCACCACCGTAAGCATTGCTACCCATGTGGTAACAATTACCGGAAACTCCTGAAGGTCCTGTGAAAACCCACTTAAACCCGTAATTCTGAGTAGCAACAAACCCGCCTTTCATACGGAAGGCATATGTTTTATTTGCTGCTGCTGTAAATTTCAATTGACTATGAACCACAGGTATAGTTCCTGTTTGACCGACATCGCCGGTCGTAGTGATTTGCGCTACTAATGTTTGGCTATAAGCATTGACCGAAAACGATGCCAAAAGCACCACCATTATTAGAAACTGTTTAAGTTTCGACATAAAAAACTCCATAAAATAATAAATGAATCACGGTGCTATTCTGTAAATTCTACAGTCCACCGCTACATAATAGTAAGAACCTACTTTAACCATATTGAATGGTCGTTGTTGCGTCGTAAAGCTACTAATCGGCAATTGAAATTCTAACTGCCATTGTACGGGACTTGCTGTAATATCCGATGTACTCCATACTTGCTTTTCACTATCCATTAGCCAATACTTACCGTCTAAATATACAATCCCCCGTGCGGCTGTAGATGGTATTAGACTTGGTACGGGAACTGCTGCTGACCATGCGCTATTAACTGAGCTTGTGTAATATAGGTTTGCGCTGTTTGCTGCGAGTGCAACAAAATAACCGCCTCCGTACATTAAGTATCCGCCTGTTGAACTATCCGGTAAGTTATTTCCCGCTGTAAGCGTAGCGGCGTTATCTGTGCTTTTTCGTGTTACACCTGTTTGACCAAGTAAAAGAAACTCTGTTCCTGAACCCGTACCGCCGTTACTTGCACCGCCTGCCATTATCAAAGCCGTTGTCCACGTTACGTCTGCAAAAGAGCCGCAATTGTTTGCGCTTCTTTGCGCTTTTGTTGTACTTGTAACATTGCTGAAAGCCAAACAGACAGTAGATGCTCCGTTATAACCTCCAAAACAAAACATATCCCACACAATAGACGTACTCGCGGGTGCGATGTTCCCAAAAGTTTCACCAAAATCAGTTGTTACCCTGAAATTCGTACCGCTCGCTGTAATCCCTAATATTGCCACACCATCTCCGCCGCTTGCACCCATACCGCGTAGGTTTGTTCCGCCGTGCGCCGTTGCCGTGTAGGTCGTACCATCAAATCGGTGTACATTTGTTGCTGCGTCCAATGCAATTACCGTAGTGGACGTTGCCGCGAAATTGAACATACTATTAGTATCGGTTACGGCAAAAAGACCTGTTGCGGCTGCGACTAGTTGGATATTGTTTTTTTTCTGTCTGTGTGCCGGCTTAGTTCCACCCATAATTTACTTTCGGTAGGATACTACTAATTTTTCACCTGTAAGCGGGGCGGTTGCCATAGTTAAAGTAGTTCCTGAAATTGTGTAATCATTACCTGACCCGCTTTCCTGAAGAATTCCGTTTAGGAAAACGTGCTCAGAGCCACTAGTCGGAGTATTCGCCAAAGTGTACGCTGCATTTGAACCGTTAATTGCTCCACTCGGCACTTCCTTATCAACAAAATTTGAGGTTGTATATCCGGGTGATGTTGGTATCTGTGTCCACGTAATGGCAGTGCTTCCGATTGTCCCACCTGAATTACTCGTACACATCCACATCGTATCGGCATTTACCGTACCTTCATCAACTGTGGTTATCGCTCCATTCACCTCAAGCCATGCATCCATTTGCGAGATTCTGACAAGAGCAGTGCTTGATGTATCAAAAGAGTAAATACCATTTTCAGCCGCACTCGACTGAGACTTCACCAGCAAATACTCACCTGCAGTTAAAGTCACACCGTCAAAAACAGCAGTACCTGGATTGCTGATGGTAATATTACCCGTCGTTGCAGCACGGCAATTCGGTTTGATTTTGAAAACCTGATTTAAGCTGCTTACCTGAGTATCCACATAGCTTTTATTGGCAGCATCACTACTGGCAGATGGGTTTGCAAGGTTTGTTACCTTACTGCTGTTTGCGTTCAAATTACCCGTTAGTGCTACTGAGCCGTCTTTCTTTATCCAGTTTCCGCCATCTGCTAGTTTTGAACTATCTATTCCTGCTCCGGCTGCTACTTTTGAATTGGTGATTGCTCCATCGGCAATTTGCCGGCTTTGAATTTCAGTTGCGCTCATCTATCATGCTTTCGTGTAGTTAAGTAAAATGTTCTCGACGGACGATGGAGAACTTGTCAAAATAATTGTTTGTACTCCGGTTGTATTATAGTCAGCAATTTTCTTTTGTAATAATCCGTTCACATACAATTGAACAGTCTCAGGAACAAAGTCAAATTCAGATGTAAAGGTAGCATTCGATCCATTCATTGTTCCCGATGGAACTTCCCCGAAAACTTGATCCGATGAACCCGTATTATAAACAACCACACCGTTTCGGACAGTCACATTCACCAGCTTCTTTTCAACCTTCAAATTTACACCATTAGCCAATGGAGTAACCTTGACAACCGTAGGGCGTACTGTTAATTTCATTCTGTCCGTCCGCGTTCGACAATAACACTGCCTTTCAAATAAGCAAACGTTTTTGTTGAATCTACAATATCATATAGGTATGTGCTTTTAAGATTGAGAGAAGCCGTTTGCGCAGCAGTCATTGTCATTTTCAATTGATTTGTCAATGGAGCAGTTACCGTAGGTGAGAATAATACAGCATCATCACCCGAATTACGTACCTGACAAGACCAAGTCAGTGCTGTAGCGTCCAACATATCTTCATCCTCAATGTCGGAAATAACCAACTCATACTTGACGCCTTGTTGAACTGTTATGTTATAATCACCTGCTACCATGATATTAAGCCCTTAATGGAGTAATCCACTTGATTCTAAAGTATGACGTTGGAGAAATTGACCTGAAACGCGCCCAAAATCCATTTCCATTTGACTGGCTGCCGTTTTCCCCGGAACTTGTATTACCTTCGTAGGTTTCACCGCTTGCATCGTTCCAATTTTCACTTGCTACTGCTGCATGACCATTTATCGTTTCTCCCTTTTGCCAAACAAGCAAATCACCCTTCATTATTTGCCTCTTGCCGGTAATCACGTCCCACGCTGTGAACGTATCCTTGTTTCTGAGATTCCGAGCCAAACCTGTTTTGAAAACTGCGTTGCCGCTAATTTTTAGAGCAAAACAAGGTGTTGCAGCGCAGTACGGAGAACCATAAGGATTGCCAACATACCTGTTCATGCTGTCAATCAACTTCGACCTGTTCGCGCCTTTGTCTTCCGTCTGACCTAACCACCGCTCAATGATTGCTACGTGCTTATCGTAACGTGAAAAAGACTGAGAAAGCGCATAGTTCTGTGGCACTGATAAAAGCAAGAACAGCACAAAAACATAGTGCAACCGCCATATTCCCCGCCTTGATTTCCTGCATAAAATTAATGCTCGGAAATACCCATCTGTCAATAACATAGAACGCCCCCAATCCACATGAAAAAAGCAATACCGATACCCCTATAAAATGCAAGCCCGGATAATATGCCGCAAGCAGATGAAACAAAAACATACCGGCTATGAATAATGCAATTGTCAGTAGCCCTGTTTTACTGACAAACTGCTTTACATCCTCAGTAAATTCTTCAATATCCATTAGAGTAAGTCCTTTTGTGAATAATCTTCGCCGCCGTTTACATAACTATTTTTATTTTCGGATTTTTTACCCCAATCTCGAATGGTAACATATACCCTTATCCCAAAAAGAATACAGCTAAATAATGCAGAAAAGAAAACGAAATACGGGGTTGCTTGTGCTATAAATCCTGCGAAACTTGTAAATCCAAACACACATACAATAAAATCCATTGTTTTGTGGCTGCTAATCATATTCCAGTCCAGAATACTCATCAGTAGATCCTTATTCCTATTCCAGCATGAATACCGCCGCGAATTGTACCATCCAAACCCATTACCGCACCCACACCGAAAAACAAACCAAAGGGATTTTGTTTCTCAACAATGGTTTTGGTAACAACGATGTTTGTATCAGTCTTCGGGTGAAAGTCAAAGTCAAATACCATAATAGGATATGAGAATTTTGCAGTTAAGCTATCACCTGATTTAAAAATTTGCCGGCTTGATTGAGCAGTGAAATTTAGATTCTTCGAGCAGTATTCTTCGGGGGAAATAGCAACCGGCTTCCCGTCTCTGTAAATAGTATCGTGAATTTCGTTGCCGTTGAAGAAAACGGGTTTATATACTATCCGGTCACGGGTTACCGTGTCTGAAGGTTTCTCTACGTCGTATGGTACACGAACAAACTCAATTCGCGTTTTTTCTACGATTTGGAGGGATTCTTGGCAACTGCTCAATCTTGAAACGATTAAGTACACTAACAAAACGGCTATGGTAATTTGATAGAACCGTGTCATTGATTTGTATAAAATTGAACGGTCAGAGCTTATTATAACCGTTATTAGGCTGCATGTTAGCGGATTCTTTAGGTAAGCGTTTTGGAATTGTGATAAGCACTTAATTTAGGTTTGCGACGCTTCCCGAAACCTAATCCTACCCGAACCTTGATTTTACTCCGAATCCTATATGGGTATGCAGGGAAATGAGGAGTTGAACCTCAACATTTGGAATCGCTTACCAACGCACTAGCTTTGTGCTATTTCCCTATGTTAATTCTTCCTGTCTGAAATACTCTGTGAGAATCGCTTACCCTAATTTTCCACACACTCCATTTTCTTCTATTCTTGCCCTTTCGGGTCTTTTCCGTCCTGAACTACCAGTCTCGATTGTTGATTTTGCTGATGAAACGGGAATCGAACCCGTAGAAAACCTTTTCATCAAATATAGCCGCTCGGAGTTGCCCTTCCTTACGGCTATTGCACAATAATTAGGAGATAATTACAAACGCATTGCAAACATACAAAATATTTTTTATTTACACTCTATTTACACAAAATATTTTTTAACCCTTGAAAGAAGCAAACAAATTTTGTTGTGATTCTTTTCTTTGCCGATTAATTCCCCTAACTTGGTCAAGAATCCAAAGACCTATTTCTGGATTTACAAGATTCCTTAATATTTGACCTTTTATATCGTGGTTTTCGAAGTATTTTATTCGTCTGGTTGAAATATCAAAACCAAATCTTTGTTTTCTACCTTCAACTTTTGCAACATTTTTACAATCTTTCAAAACCCGCAGCGATGCAATTCTGAAGTTTGACCAAAATAGATGCCTGTGAATTTCAATAGTTGGTGGAATTATCACATCGTAATAAGGTTTTACATTTTCAACCACAAACGGACAAATTGAGTGATGTTTGAGAAATATTATTTCTTGCCATAGATTTGCATCTGGGTACATTGCAGGTGCTTTGTTTTTTTGAGCGTGTCTTAATCTGCTATGTGTTATACATGGAGGTGAACTCCAAATAAAGTCGAATTCCTTATAATGATTCAATAGATATTCATGAGCATCGGCAACAATAACTGTATCGTTAGGGAAATACTCTTTATAAATTGCTACTACTTCAGGATTATTTTCTACAGCAGTAACTTCTACCCCCCCCCACAACTTTCTATTACCTCCAATACCTGAATATAAGTTAAGTACCTTCATACTATTTTGCATTTATATAACTTTCGTAAGCACTGCTACCATTATCCAAACTGTTAATAGGGTAAATAATTACTACAGGTTCACGAAAAAACGATTCAGTATATTTGAGAGCTTGAGAAAGTTTAGTCAGTAGCTCAGGGCTTATCTCTTTTTTACCTCTCTCGATTTGAGAATATTGCCCGGCTGTAATACCTATCATTTTGGCTACTTCTCGCATACTCAATCCACGGGAATCACGTCCTAATTTTATCGCTTTGGGATTTACCGGATAGACTGGAGAAAATTCACCCATATCAATAATCCATAAAGTTGGGAAATTCTCTTATCATTAAATCACTTGGAATTTCCTGAACCTTATCAATCTGTTTGAAGAAGTAGGGAATTCCTAAATTTTTACATTGTTCACGCATTGAGTAAGCCCATATTGAATTAAATGGTCGCTTATTCCCTCCACTCTCACCGCCTTGTATAATCCAGTGAATCATGTCGGGTTTTGTCAGCATTGAGCGGATAGAAACCGTCTCCAATTGCGGCTCTATGGAAAGAAACCGTTTGCCTTTGACCTCTAACAACTGAGGAACTAACTGATTAAACGTTTTTTGGTCACATGGGGAACATCCAAACATCACATTATCCGGGGGATTTTCTTTCCATGAATCCGGGATATATTTGTTTATGTTGGAAGGGCGTTTTGTCAGAAATAGAAACATGAGATTTGGAAAATAATTCTTGGAAATTAGTATAAATAACGCCTCTCTTAGCAATCCCGTAGTCATGTCGGAAGGTGACCCATCTTTATAAACTAATGGCATGGTTTTCTCAAATATATCCATCATGCTACCAACGAAAACCCTGTGAATTCCTCCAGACCTTTCTGCTATATTTTTAATTTTTTCTAATTCTTTGAATGCTGATTTGATTACCATTCTTGGAACATCATTACCCCATACGTCATTCCCGTAACGCTTACTCAGCGTTTCCGCGTAGCAGTTATCACAACCCGCATGAACTTTTGTACATCCCCACCATAAATTTACTGTATGGTGTGTCCATTCTATTTTAGAGTTTTTCATGTTTTTATTTTGATTGTAACTTTTCAAGTAATTCGATTGCTTTGTCGAGTCTATCACTATATTTTTCTGCCATTCGATAAGACCGTGCCTCAAGTCGTGTCAAATCCTTAATCTTGAGTTTGAGTTTTTGAATTCTATCTTCATTTTTCATTCCTGCACCCTATTAACTGCCTTCATCCAATCTTTTTGACCTGTCTGCATCTGCAATTTTTCAATAGTAGATTCATATTCACCGTTTTTTCGCTCAGCTTTCTTCAATTTTTCCTCCAATTCATATACTTTCAGATGAAGAGTAGAAATTTGCTTCACATACCAAACAGAAATATAGTCGTTTTTGCCTACGTCCTTTGATTTTGTGGGGTTTTTCACACCTTCATCGGCACATTGTGTAGGTTTTGGCGGTTCAATGTTCCTACCAGCCCAAACGACACATTCTAGGTTTGATATTTTTTTATCGTCATGTAACCTCCATTTGAGTGGTTGCCCTTTCTCTATCCGGTACCCGTCAAAATCGCTCCATTTATATTTTCCCTCAGCATGGAGTTTCTGACACCACGAATACGGGTAGAGTTTTTCAGCTTCATCATCAAAAAAATTGGCAATCTCAATCCTATCCCCGTACTGAGGTTTGCTTTCAAATCTCTTACAAGCCCTTTCCATGTCCGATGCACTGTAACCTTTGCTTTTTGCAGTCTCAAGGATATTTATCGCCAAAAGTCTGTAATTGCTTTCGGGGTCTGTAACTTCACTTCTTTGTAATTTTATCCAAAAGCTGCCCTGAACACGCATTTGAAGTGATAAATCCGAAGGGTCAAGTATCTGTTCCCCCGCCAAGACTGAGGACAGGACGGGTAGTTGATTGTTTGCCGGTACGGAGATTTTCCCATTTCCGGGCATTGTCTGCAAGTTCTGAAGGGCTACCACCTCTGTCTGAAGTTGCCGACCTATTTCCGCCATTGTTTTTGCCATTACCGCCTCCGTTGTTAAAATTCGTTTTATTTCGTGCAATCCACCCTCCGGCAGCACCTGCCCAAGATTTCATTTTGTTTTTGCCTACATACCAGCCCTTTGATTCGTAGAAGTTGAAAAATTTATCAGCTTCGTTTACAGCGGTAGCCGACCCGTAATCGGGTTCAAGTTCGACAATGAAGTGTTTTCTGCACTCATCGAGAGAAGGTGGTTTAAAAACGGTTTTCTTTTTTTCATTTTTTTCTTTCTTCTCTTCTTCTTCTTCTGTCTCTTGTCTTAAGTCTTCTCTTATATGGTTTCCGTTTTGGTTTCCGTTTTGGTTTCCGTTTTGGTTTCCGTTTTGGTTTCCGTTTTGGTTTC
>CAZGNO010000008.1:0-6528 GCA_964527785.1 uncultured Chitinophagaceae bacterium | reverse complement strand
CTGTAGAAACTAAAGGGAATAAAATTGTATAACTTGGGACATCTGAACGCCTCTTACCCTCTGAAAAATCAATCATTCCTTTTTGCTTCAACTTGTTGCGTGTTTCGACTACCATTTTATTGGTCATGTTGAGATTAAGCGTCATTGTGCGTGTGGAAATCGGTACCGGATTTACCCAAAAACGCAGATTCGCTTCCTGCAATAGCATGAAGTAAAAATCCGCCTCCGTGTGGGAAAAATCGATGGTTCTACGTATTTGCCAAAAATGATTGATTAGTTCGATGTAGGTCATAGGTTGTTTATGCTTTTACAGTTTTACCTTTGCGGCTGTCCGCTATTTGCTGATAATTATCACAGTGAATAGAGAGTAATATTTGAATCTCTTTTTCACATAGCTCATATATCCCTGCTAAATTCACTACCTGTACACCCTCAGTGTAAAACCGACAAATAGTATTTATATCTGAATCACTAATCTCTGACAACCGCTTGCATCGCGGACTATTCAAGAATGTAAGAGTATCTGCGTGATTCTTGTAAATTTCGATTAGGTGTTCATTACCTGAAGGATTAGAGTTTTTACGCATATCGCGGCTTTCTCGAATTCGTTGCAAGATTGCGCTGTTTGTGTAATACTGTGGATTTATAATCCTATCCGGTGTTGAACAGTATGAGTTTGCATAGGTATTCATGTTCGTTTATCCAAAGTTTTTTTAACAGAAACAAAAAAACCTGAAACTTCAATTTTAATTTCATCAGACTGAATGTTCTTATCAACTCTGCTTTCAGAATTACTCCACTCCATTAAGTCTTTTGGCTTTATTGATTTGTTTTTTAGCAGTGTTTTCAAATCATTAACTATTATTTTTTCAACTGGATCATCTGCCATTTTTATATCTCCCTAAGTATTAAAAACTTATAGTGTTTTACCGCCCGAAAATTAACATCGCAGCATCCCGGGCGTGTTGAGAGCAGCGTGAATCAAATTTTGTTTTTAGTACAAATTCCTCGTGATTGATTTTCCCCTTCTTCTTGTTTTTGTCTTTTTTAGGTTTTATAGTTTCCACGTCAAACCCTAAATTTTTACACTTCTCAATCAATAGAGCAGCATCCCGTTTATTAGCTCCTACGTTCTGTGATACTTTATTCATAGCCGCTTGTGACATTACCCCTTCTTTGAAAAATGTAGGACCATTCAGATTCGGGTCTTCTATGATTATTTTACAGATAGATTGCATTTTTCCACCGTCTGGCAGTTTTGTTTTATCTATAATCTCTATTTCCCGAAATGCTCCAAACATATCCACCGTTTTCACGTACATTATTTTACGGGTTATTTTGTTGTAGAGACAAACCCCGGTGGATGCTCCAGGGTCTATCCCTACCAAGTATTTATAAGTCTTCATTTTCATCGGAAATGTTTTCCTGAATTGTTTCATCAATCGTTGTTTCGCCGATTTCCGTTTCTGATTCAGGTACCGGATCGGATTCATGTTCCGACAAATACACCTGTTTCTGAATCGCAGCATCTTCTTTCCGTGACCATTCAATCTCTAATTGCAAATCATCATCACTCAATCCGTATCTGTCAATGATTTTACCGTCACGGTTCAGCACTATCATATTTACGCTATCTTCATCGGTAAGTCCGATTTCTGCAATTTCATTTACTGTCAATTGAGAGAGTAGTTTGAAACCTTGAATTTCCCACGAAGAAACCGTTCTTTTCCCTCCACCCTCTTTAAGGATTACATTTAATTCTTCTAATGATAATTCCTTGTTCTTTTTGAATGAGTTATGTGCAGAACGTTCTTTTGCAAATAAATCTTCAGCAGATTTAAGCTCAATAGATTCATTATGAAATTCTTCAAGTAATTGGAGTTTGTTTTCGATTGACATTTCTATATCAATCATTTTATCTTTGCGTTTTGCACCCAGTTTTACCAATTTTTCAACCGGTGTTTCTGGACGTGGTTCGGTTTGTAGCTCTTCAGCAGATTCCGTCGTTTGTTCCGCTACGGAATCCGTTCCATCCTCAATGGTTAATTGTTCAGAGGTCTCAATTTCACCGTCTGACAGACGTTCAGGCAGCATCCCTTGAGATTCATTCTCTACAATCAATGCTGCTAATGTTGTGTCATCTTTTCCCATTGTAATTACTCCAATAAAAATTAAAAAATCACCATTTATCTTTATTCCTTAATTCAGGAGGAAACAATACTTCACCAGTTTTTACCCAGTGATTCCAATTGTTCCGAAGCTCCGCGTCTTTATATCCCCTCATACTCCAGTTATGTCTTTTTGCATAACTCATTGCTGATTCAGCATGAATAGAGAAATGGTCGTATTGACTTTCACCACACCCGCAGGCGGTACTGTCATCATTGTTGTAACACCAACGGAGCGGTTTTAATCCACAGTTTGGGCAACACTCCCATTCTTCAGGATTTGAAACAGGTTTGTATGCTCCTGTTGCTTTGTATCTCCATCTACTTATATTCATGTAAATAAACCGTATTCATGTGTACACCAAAACTTTCAAACTTTGTGTTAATTCCAGGGACAACACACCCTTTTTCGATTGTACTAAAATCTATAGTTTTGTCTATTAACTGTAGCTCTGATTCCGTTGCTTTTCGAGTAGAACCTTTCCCGTTAATAGTGCAGATGAATACTACTCGTAACTCTTTTTGAGTGAATAAATCTTGAGTGTTATTCATAACCTCAAAGTTTCTATTTCTCTTATTTCAAAAGTTACGTAAGCAGATTCTTGTTTTATATGGGCTAATTGTACTCTCTTGGCTTCTTGTAAATTTAGATTTGAACCTATCTTATATTCAGGATGAGTATCAAAATATTTCACCACATTATATCGCTTCCCGTCATCAACAAATACAGGTTCTGTAACAGAATTAGATTTTGTCATATTTCTCCATTTCTCTGATGCAATGTGTTCTTTTTCTTCCTGCTCTTCTTTGCCGTCCCAATCACATACAGGGCAATACGCTCTACTTTCAACACAGGAAGAGCAAGGCGGGTTAATATGGCACGAACAACTTTCAGTCCTGTAGTGCTCTTCTATTATCCCTACACAACCGTCACGATTGCACGATTCTCCTTGCTCGTACCCAACATTTGAGTTTTCCATAGATTTATTAAATTAATCAGCACGGTTTTCCGTTGTTTGCAGCATAGAGTTTGCCGTGCTGATGTTGGGGGATTATTTATTAGGGAAAAACTCTTCTAATTTTCTAAAATGGATATATTCAACGAATTGCTTTAGAAGAAAATTCACATCGTTTTTCAGGTTTGGGTACGGGTGCATTTCAAATACTTCTATTGAATTCAACCGTATTCCGGCAACCAAAGCACTCATGCAAAACACATTGTATTTAACAGCACTAACGTTGTAAATATCAATATAGAAACGCCACTGACAGGATTCCTGATAAGAATCAATATCGAATGTACTCCACTTCGTTTTGTTTTCTACGACCTTTGAACCTATGATCTGATCACATCTACCCGATACAGTTATCTGTTCGCCGTCAATACTGTAAATCTTTGTATTACTCATTTCAAATGCACCTGAATAATCTATCACCGGGATACATTGATTTACTATTTCTGCATTAAATACAATACTGTTGCAATCGTAAATATTTGATTGCTCTATATAATATTGTCCCGGACTTTCAAGTATTGAATGAAATGCTGTTCCACGCATCATGTTTTCAGTAGGAGGGCTGCGTTTTGTAATTGAATCGATTAGCTTTTTTTCGTCATCAACACCGCCCAAATATCGACGGTAACTCTCTATTGTTGTTACTGATATTCTCATAATTAAACAGCTTTCTTAATTATGAATTTACTTGTGTTTTTGTCAAAATCTAATCCTTGTTTTTTTGCTTCTTTCCAAAGAATATTTTTGACTTGTGTTTTTATCGGTTCATCAAGTTCAGGTAGAGTAACAGACTGTATTTCATCAAACTGATAAGGTTCTGTGAGTTCTGCTATTTGAATTTTGTAATCTTCAACTTGCTGTCTAACCTTCAAATCTGCTTCACTCATTCCCGATAATTTTACTTTCATTTCATCAATTTTAACAGCCATAAAATTTGGTTCATCTAAAATGCTGGGTATCGTTAATGGGGGGAAACAAGCAGAATTTTTCCCAATGGTTCTATCTGTGGGATTAAAGTCTAATGTTCTTGATTTACCAACCATGGACATATAACCAATAAAATCAGCTTGTTTAACTATTTCACCGTAGCTTCCACCGGAAACATCTGGGCGTAAAATACGCACGTCGTTTTCGTCTTTTTCTTTATCGTGAGCAATCATAATTACATCTTTTCCCATTATAGATAGTTGTTTAATCCACATTGAGAACGTTGCTTTCAAATCCCCCCAACCGCTAATGCTTAAATTCCCGTTCTTATTACCGTTTTTAGGGTTTTCATTAATTAAAAAAGCAGTTAAAAAGTCTAAACATCTACCTACAGTGTCAATGATTATAGTGTCAAAACCCTGAATTTCAGTCGGATTTTTCATCATTTCTACCACGTCATTCCACGATTCAAACTGCCAAATTTCACCAACTTTGTGATTCCCTGCACGGTGCGCACCTCCGTCAAAATCAAGAACAAGAGGATTTTTTGAAGTAAAAGAAAGAGTAGTTTTGCCTAATCCCGGTTGACCATAAACCAAGATTTTTACTTGTGAAACATCAATGTTTTCACCGGATTTAATTTTTTTTATCATAATTTTATACTATATTTGAATGTGAGTGTTTTAACAAGCCCTGTTACGGTTGCAGCCGAATAGGGCTTTTTATTGAATAGTTGGATTCAGTTCGTGGAATCCGTAGTATTTTGTTTTTCATGCTCTTGCTCCGATTGATTTAAGTAAAATAGTTTCCTGTTTATTGAAATTCTTTCTGTGATGTTTGCGTTTGAACCAGTTTCTTTTTGATTCTACAAAATTCACTTCTTGAGGAGTACATAGATTCTGCTCTAATGCTATAATAGCATCGTTCAGTAATTTTTCGTTAGGTCTTAATTTTCTATACTCTTTAGCTTTGTGCATTTCAAAAAATAAAATTCATGTAAAGAAGAAAGGAAAAAATCGGGAGAATAGTAGCTTCCGGCAAATGTGGTTTTTCTTCTTTTTCATCAGTCTCAATTCCATCCCAATCGAATATTATAAAATAGTTTCTCATTATATTGGACTTTCTGTAAATTTTATTCTGTCTGCTGAAATTAAGTGTACCTGTCCGTCACTATCTTCAATTATTGCTACACTCCACATTGTATTTCCGGGCTGATTATAACTACCCTCCGCAGCTTCAAAACCCCAGCCATGGAATAGCCCGTATTTGATTTCACCCGGCTTACTTCCATTGTATTGTACTTTTCTCATGCGTAAGCCCTCCCAAAAAGTTCATGTTGCGGCTGTAAACTGTAAAGTATCGCAGCTGATTTTTTACGCTCGTAATCGAATGTTTCAACTGCTAATTCCTCAAGAGCTTCCTCCATTGCCTCACCAAGACCAATAACGCTGCCAGTAGCCCCTAATCCTGATATTTGCAATACTTTCCCCGTCGCTTGCAATACGTGACCGTATTCGCCCTCTAATGTCTCGGCATCTTTTGCTATGTATCCTTGCATAATTGTCTCCTAAAAATTGATAAAATGTTAATTAAGTCTAACCTTGCCATTTTTAGTAACTACCGAATCCGATAGGTCGGATTCTCGTTTTGATAAGTTTTCTCTTTCCTTCATTTCTGCTAGTAGTTCTTTGCCGAAAGCCGTTGTTTTTGGATTTGAGTTGCAAATGTCCTTTTTCACATTCAATGGCAGTTTGCTTGCTTTTTTAGCGTTCTCAACTGTTTTTATCCCCGCCTTTTTCCCATCATCCAGTGTGAATAAATACCGCTTACCGACTTTCCAACTTGGCACAAGGTCTCCATTTTTAACAGCTACTGCTAGAGAGTTTCTGTGAATTCCCAATTTGTGAGACAGTTTGCTTAAACTCATATATATTGGTTCGTCCGGCATGACGCCTCCGTTCTTATTCTTCAATCAATTTTAATTCAAAGAATTCAGAAAAGTTCACTGATTTATCCGGTCTCTGTTCAAATTCTGCCATTAATTCTATATATGCCATTGCGTGGGATTGCTCTATTCCTCCAAAATTCTGCAATGGCATATCAGGGCATGATTTTAAGTGAATTAATGTCGCTGCTTCAGAAAAACTACCGCATTTTTTTAATAAAGCGTATCCTGACTCACCGCCCATATTTATCAGATGACCGGCTGTACACATTTGAGTACCGCAAAGATTTTCTTTAGGATCGTATTTAGGACCGTAATCGGCTTGATTGTGTTTGCGTTTCTTTGAATTTATATCATTTAGTAAATTCGTATATGGATTTTCAACCAACGGCACATCTTTGTAAATTTCTTCCCTTCTTGCCGATAGCCCGTTCAGAGTGCGAGCCGATAGCACGTTCAGAGTTTCAGCCGA
>CAZGNO010000007.1:0-72164 GCA_964527785.1 uncultured Chitinophagaceae bacterium | reverse complement strand
CCTTCGGACACCCCTCCAAAGGAGGGGAATTTCAAGTTCAATGAGGGGAAGCGAGAAGATTATTTTTTCTCTGGACAAAGTTGAAGAAACTACAAAAATTCCCCTCCTTTGGAGGGGTGTCCGAAGGACGGGGTGGCTAAAGGGTGTGTAAATAGCAACGACACCCAGTATTCCGCAAATGTTCCCGAAACAGCTTGGAACATCTACATCGGCTGCTGACAACCTGTCTGAAAATGGCTGAAAGACACCAAGGACAGGACAACCGACCTGACCTAAATTTGAAGAAATTTAACACCCCCTCACTTCACCTTCTTCTCCACACTAATATCTACTCTCCGGCTATATATCCGTCCTTCGGGCAGGTCATTTGGGAAGGTCTTGTCATCTTTTCCTGCACCAATTACTTTTGCTTTCGGTGTTTTAAGGGCTTTTGCGATTGCCTTCGCGCGACGCATGGATAATTCGATGTTATAGTCGTCCTTGCCTATTGCGTCCGTAGAGCCGGTGATGGTAATGGTTGCATCTGTAGAAATAAGATTACGGATATGAGTAATCTGGGAACTGTTTGCCTTCGTTAGTTTTACTTCATCATAATCAAAACACATAAGCGAAAAATGTTCATTAAGCTGTTCGGCTTGTATGTTCTCACGCTGCTGTTTTTTTTCAGAAAATCTGATAATGCCACCGATTTGCTGTGTTTGATTATCAAAATCGTGAACAATCAAACGGTATTCAATAGGATTTTCTGTGAGTTTTTTTACACTTTTTTCGGCATTGATTTCCCAGTCGAGCGGGCTGGGGATTTCGTCAGTTCCCTTATAATCACGAATAAGCACATTATTCTGCAAGAGTTCCAGTCGCCATGATTGCAAACCCGATTCAGCCACCACATTTGGACGAAAACGAACAATAGGTGGGTCTGCAATGCGAGTAGTATCGTGCAGCACTATCGGTTCTAAGATGATGTCGTTATCAGATTCAAAGTCCACTCGACGATTTTCCTCGGCAGCAAGTAAACCACCCGATTGTGAAGCATTCTCAGGCAAGTTTCTGGTAACGAGACTAAGCCGTGAAGCAGCGATGCCAAATTTATCAATAAAATATTTCTGTACAGATGCAGCTCTGGATTTGGACAAGTCAATGGTCTCAGCGATGTGGTCGTTACATCCGATAATCATCAGGTGAGTTTGAGGATTAAGCATGAGACGCTCACCAAGAATAGGTAGAAGTGAATAATAGATACCGAGTGTTGAGTAGTTCTTGCTTTCCTCCATATCTTTTTTTCTGCGGTATCGCGGTGGTATTTCCGACGAATTTTCTTCAAAGAAAACAGATGGGAGCAAAGTACTGTAGTGGTTTGTTATCGTTTCATCTACAGTCAGTTTTACAGTATTCGATTCGGATTTGTCCTGTAATACAAATGTAACCGGACACGTTACTGAGAGCAATCCCGCAATTTTAGGTATTTTCCGGCGATAGGTTAGCTTTCGCGTGACTGTTCGGCGTATATCCACAGGAGTTTCCACTGACTCCTCTTTTGAGATTTGTGTTTGCTCTAGGTTAATCTGAATGGAAGTAATTGTTTTATCTTGTGATGTAATGGTGTCCCGAAGGATAACGGTATCGGTAATAATCGGCTTAGGTGGCTGCGGCTGGAATACTATTCCGATTCCGGCTGAATATGAATTTGATTTCGAGTTCAAATCTGGGAATTGATTGTTTAAACCAAAATTTGCTCGTATTTGTGGTTCGAGAAAAAGAGATTGCGAATGATTAAGCGGTAGAAGCGCACTGAGTTGGACCCAACCTGAAAATACCGATTTGGAATTAGGGATAGTTCCGCTTGTAATTGCTTCGTTTTCTGTTGTAAGTCGTCCGCCGGTAGAATCTAGAATATCTTGAGATTGCCTAAAAGTTACTGTTGAAATTGCTTGAAAATCAAACCCTACAGTTAATGCCACCGGCTTAATTATATGATATTGAACAAATGGGGCGATGCCAAAAGAGTGTGTAGTGGTGTTCAGGTAATCTATAATGTTTACAAGAGTTGGTACGCTGTTGGGGTTAATCAAAGTTGGGTAAGTTCTACTGAATTCACCATTTGAGGTTGAGTAACTAATCCTTGCACCAATTTTGAGCGGTTGTATAACCCTAAATGAACCCTTTGCCTCCAGCGAAGAAAACACTCCTTGTGCATTTCTAAATACAGAGTCTGTTTTGAAATCAATCATTCCGTCGAAGTTGATAAAATTCGCTTCGGTGAATGTTATCCCTCGAGTATAAGCAAGACCGAATTCAAATGCTCCTTTGTCTTGGGCTTGAGCAAAGTGTGAACTGAGCAAACTTACAGCCGCGAAAAGTATCCAAAGTATGCATCTAATTCCGTTCTGCATTTTCATTGACAAATGTAAAGTTCGACTGTAATTAGCTTCATAAAATTAGTATTGGATGCGCTTATCAAGACAAATATACAGCAATCTTGCCAACAATTCAACCATAAAATCAAATACAACTTAGTCGGCAGATACTAAGAAACTTTGCCTACTCTCCTCTTTAAAAACACTTTAATTCACCTTTTGCAGTCATGGTATGTCAAATTCGCTGACTTTGCCGCTTTTTTCTTTGCTGTGGGTTTTTGTAGTGGTATTTTTGAAAAGCGGTTTTTATGGTTCATATATGAATACACAGTTTATCACCTGATTTCTATGACTAAATCCAAACTATTGGGCTTTAATGTAGGTAGTGTTATTTTGATAATCGTGCTGATTTGTCATGTTTCGGCATTTGCACAAACAGCTAAGAATGATTCGTCCAAAACAATCCTGTTGCGTCCGAAACTTACACCGATTGAGACGATTACCGGTGACTCACTTTCCGGTACCGCACCAAGCAAAATAGAACTTATTGAGCGAATCGGCGGAAATGAATATCCATTCACTCCTGAGCAGGATACGTCCTATTATCGCGCTTTGCGATTGCGTATTCCCACTGGTTCTTTAGCCCAGCATCATGCTCGTTTGTTTTCGGGGATATGGACGGATATGGTGCGTCGCTCAAAAAAAACACCATGGGAAATTGCTCGTCAAAATCTTGAAATTCCGGCAGATTATTACAAACCGAGCGACCGAGACCGCGCACTCTATGCATATAATATTGCAAAGTCGCAGGAAATCCCGACAGGACTGCCTGCTAAAACTGCTGGTGCAGGTCTGCAAATTCCATTATCCGACATCGGTGCATTTTTCGGTCTGACCGAGGATGTATCACCTGTTTTGAATTATAGTGTAGAATTCCCGATGAATGTAGAAGTAGTCGTCTATAGTCCGCAAGCACGGGTGATAGCAGTAATTATAAAGGGCAAACAAAACCCGGGTAATTACAGAATTACATGGAACGGTCGTGACGACAAGGGGCGCAAAATGCCATCAGGTGACTATGTGGCGGAAGTTCGACTTGGTAATGAGCGATTTGTCCGTAAACGAATTCAAATACCTTGATAGAATTTTACCGATTTGTCATTTAGCCGAATCATTTGTAAATTCCTTGCAGCAATTGTTTCGATTAAAGAACCATCAATGTATGTATAGGAACTGAAATTATATATGAAAAATATAAATTTTATAGCAAATAAATACATTGTAGTTCTTCTGTTTAATTTCTTAATCGTATTCTCATCAATCAGATTTTTTCTTAAATTCACTAATATATATATTTTTATAGTATATGGTATATTGCTGAATATATTTGTTTTTCTTATTTACGAGAGATACAAGCGTTCAATAGTAAAACTCTTTAATTGGAAAGTATTTATTGTTTTCATTGCTATCTGCTCATTCTTTCTTTACCCAATAATTGATGCAAGAAAAAGTGAAAAGGGGAAAGGGTCAACCGGTGATGAGGCATTAATACTTTCTGCAAATACATTAAAGTCAAGTTGTAAATTGTATGATGCTACAATTGATAGTACTACACCAATCAGTCCCGGACCCGGATGGGTGATACTGAATTCCCCGTTTGTTCTCCTAAATGTATATTTTCTATTTACTCCTTTCTATATATTTGTACTTTGTTTAGTACTAAATAAGGTGTTTAATAATCGGATGTCTAATTTTTTTCTGCTGTTTCTCTCGATGTCAATGCTGTTTTGGGAGTTGATTTTAAATGGACATGACATTTTCCCTTTAAGCGCAATGTTGTTTTTATGTTCCATACTAGTATTTCAATATTTAACTAAGAAGGTTCGCATTGATGTTCTTTTGCTTATTTCAGTTCTTATAGGCATAGTGTCTACATCTCGTGTAGTATTTGTTTTTTATCCGCTTCTTCTATCTGTATTTTTATGGAAGCTTAACAGGAAAAATGCTCTGGTAATGTTTTTAACAAGTATGTCAGTTTTCCTTTTTTTAAATTTATTTTTTTATTCAATAAACACGTACTACCAGCCGATACACCTGTTCGATAAAGCAGTTAGGAATATAAATTATGGTATGATTGTAGCCGGTTCAGTTGGATTTGCTGCCGGATTATTTTTTCAATATCGGAATTTAAAAAACAATATCGTAAGTTGGAACAAAAATTTGTTTATAAGTTTTTTAGTTGTTTTTCTTCCAATTGCATCCGGCGATTTAATAAAATCTAAATTTAACTTCCTTACATGGGAAGGAGCAAATTATTTAATGCCTGTAATTCCTTTTCTTCTTTTGTACGTATATTTTAAAATTAACGATTCATCGGAATGTGTTATGTACCTCAAAGAAGGGGCAATTACCTCCGGCAAAGATACTAACGGAAATGATCTCGTGTTTATATCCGGGAGAATCCAAAACTGATATGATAAGCGTACAAATCGGTACTACATTCAGGTTGTAATGAGACATCGAGATATTTTTGAACTAAATTGACACAATAATATGTTGTTTCCAAAACGAGAGGCGAGAGAATTAAGCGACCGCGAAAAATCTATTCTTCGTTCGATAGTTCAGATGTATATTCTGACCGCCAATCCTATCGGCTCCCGTTTTGTGTCACGGTATCTTGAGCAAGAATTCAAACTTTCACCTGCCACCATCCGCAATGTGATGTCCGACCTCGAAGAAATGGAATTTATCGGACATCCGCATACTTCCGCAGGGAGAATCCCTACCGATAAGGGCTATAGGGTGTATGTAGATTACCTCATGCAAATCGAACACCTTACCGATATTGAACGTAATACCGTAAAGGATAATCTTCTTGCTACCCCGCAGGACACCTTGCTTCGCGATGCCTCCAAAATACTGGGTTCGGTTTCGCGGTATTTGGGTGTGGTGGAATTACCCAATTTTTCTGATGTAATTGTTCGCAGGATTCAGCTTGTCAGTTTGTCATCATCACGGTTGATGGTGATTATGGAGCTGGAGTCAAACACTGTCCGTACAGTTACGCTCGAAGCGCAGTTTGAGATTGACTACCGTACTTTGGAAATGACTGCTCAATTCATCAATGAGCGTATTTCCGGCAAACCGATTAAATTCCTGCGAGAGAATTTCTCTCAGGTTATCGCCGAGGCGGATACTGCCAATCCTACATTGCGTCTTTTTGTGGATTCGGTGGATACGTTATTTGCACCTTACCAGCATGACGACAAACTCCACATAGCAGGCACACCCAACCTACTATCCTATCCCGAATTTGAAAATCCCGAACGTATAAAAGGCGTAATTGAGTTAGTAGAGAACGAAGATATAATTATTCACTTGCTCGATAAGCAAGATAAAACCGAAGGGGGAGTGAGGATTTCCATCGGACAGGAAATGCAGAATGAGCTACTTCATGATTACAGCTTGGTAGCTACTACCTACCAAATCGGCTCAGCAAGCGGGCTTATCGGGCTGATAGGACCTAAGAGGATGAACTACTCCAAGATGTCGGCATTGGTTGAGTTTGTGGCTAAGATACTTTCGCAGCGGAATCAGTGAGGAATTTAGTTAAGTAAAAAAATATTGGAAACCAATTGTTTTTTGCTATGAAAGACCAAATCACAAATTGTTTATACAATGCTCTTATTCTTGAAGGAGAAATGAAGTATGATTTGTATGAATATGAGATTGAAGAATGCCTTCCGATTTGGCAAGAAGAATTAAAAGCCGATCCTAAAGAATTTATTTTTGTGGTAACGGTGAATATGGGTGACGTTGCAATGGTATTACTAACGAAGGGTGGGGAACTTTTCATCAACGAAGATGCTCGAAGCAGACTAAAAGCAATTTGGAAATCAAATTATACAAATACCATTAAAGACATAATTCCTTCTATGGTAAAAAAGATAAAGAATGATGAATTACCGGTTGTGGGGGGAGTAATGGTTGATTTGTGAGATACTATTCCGAGTTCTATCAGTTGTTTACCAAACTTCATTAACTAAGCATAAATTGATTCTTCTCAAGCAACAAGAGCGTGAATCTTTCTGATATTCCCCAGAGGGGATATATAGCAATAACAACAGATTCTCTCACGAATACTGCAAAATCCCGTCAGGGTGGCATACGAGAATACTAAAGGGTTTGAACTCATTGAATTCAAACCCTTTGTAGTTTATAGTTTAACACTGAATTAATTGTTATCTTCAAAAACAATCCTATTGTTTAATGGCTGCACCGGTCTAAAATTATGAGCATACTTAGCTTTGAATTTATCATATTGAGCATCAGAAATGGTCATTGGCTGTTTAAAGAGAATAAAATCTACACCTTGTGAGCAAGGAGGTGTTGTTAATGAGCCAATATATGTATAATATTTTTTGTCTGTCGGAAGCAATCCTGTCAAATCAATTGATTCGGTTGTACTGTCAACTTCTTCTGTTTTTGCAGGAAAATGGTTGAATACTTTATCAAGAACATCGTTAGCAGTCCCGCCTTTTTGCAGAAAAACACCCAATACTAACAGTGAACCGGTTGCACTTTTATGCACCAAGTGCAATTCCATCGGAGAAAACACTCCATTGATGGTATGTTCACTTGAACAATGGAAGTGGAATTGAGCGAATGTATATTTATCTCCTTTGTAGGTTATCGAATTTGATCCTGTATTGTTATTGACTTGAATTGTATGACCATTATCAACAATATTCATGTTGAAAGGGGCATAATTGAGGGTAACGTTTGGCAAGTCTGCTTTGATAACCTGAAGGGTATCAATATCAATCGGAGATTGGATAGTACCTGAACAGTCTGCATATCCCTCACCTGTCCATTTATCGGGATGTTCATAATTCCAGTGATGTTCTTCTGTCGTTGGGGCAGTCGTTTCTTCCTTACACGCACTTACAAAAACAAATATAGATGCAAGCATAAGCATCTTTAAGACCGAGTAGAAATTGCTCATAGAGCTCCTAATAGAAAAATATAAAAAAGTTTATTTGCGAAAGTGTTCTATTTGTCAGACGAATGAGGAAAAATTTGTAGGATGTAAAACAGCAATTCGCTTATTTGCAATTTATGGAAAAAATACTTGATGTGCAAAAAACTCATTATTATTTGTCAGTTGCTTGATTCAAGGATACTCTCCATCTTAAAAATTAATGCTCGTCATAGTCATTTAAGGAGTCATTAACACATACAGCCACAAAAGCCAGCGATATGAAGTACCTGTAAAGACTATGAAGTTTTTGAAACCTTCGTTGCTCTAGTGGATAGATTGCTGCATAAAACAAAAAGGCACGTCCGTATTAAAAACGAACGCGCCTTTCTTCATTACATACACACGGGAACTTTACGGCGTATGCAAGAGCTTAATCATCTTGCTACGACCATTCACCCTCAGTTCGCAACTGTATGCTCCTGCTGAAGCTCTATCGGCAACCCATGTCACCGAATGAAGCCCTTGCTCGAAGTATTTATTTGCGACTACTGCTACTTCCACACCGAGAGCATTATAGATTGCAATACGTGCTACTCCCGATTCAGGAACCGAGAAGGTAATCGCTGTTTGCTGCGCAAATGGGTTAGGAGCGTTCGGATAGAGTACCGGCTCGTGCTGTTTGTCGGTTACGCCGATTGGATTGTCGCTCGATGCCTTGCCCAGTCCTAAATCCGAAGGAACAAACCGTACTACTCCTCCTTCGGAAGCCGTAACCTCGCCCGAACCAACCTCTTCAGCAGAGAAGACAAGTCCGTCAGCAGTAGTTGTCGTTGTAATGTGATACTGTGCATCCGGCACCATACCGCACAATATATGCTGCGCATCTTCCGAGCCGTTGAATACATAGCTTGTCGAGCTTATTGCTTCCGGCACAATTCCTTCACGGTTATTGAACAGAATGAGCGAGCTGCTGCCGTTGGTGCTTTCTACAGTTGTCCCAAGCATTAATGAATCCAAACTGTGAATTGAAGTTGTGGTCATTTCGCCGAGAGTATCCTTACCTACTTGGAATACACTCATAAATGGCAGTTCAAGCGGATTGAGCGTATCGCTTACTTCCACTCTCCATGTCGGGCTGTTGAATAAATAGGCAAGGTCGGGATTGTTGTACGTGTTGTCAGGATTACCCGACCCTAAATAATATTTGTTATAGTCAAGAGACGCAGGCATTAGAGTATGCATATACAAACGTGACGCTCCTTTATCCACACGAAGACCTTTACCGCTAATGGTCGGCTCGACGGGGAAGTGCCAACGCAGTACTTTTTTGTATTGACCGAGTTGATTCGTTGAATTCTTTGCTTTCACCTGGTCAAACACCACGAATACATCTTGTGAGCGTAAATAGAAGAAATTACGGAAGAACTTTTCGAGTTTGCGTTCAGTTGTGTCCGAGAGTTCGGTTGTACTTTGGTCTGCGCTGTTCCACCCTGCATAGTTGTATGCACTCGCCAAATCACTGCGCATATAGGAATAATCATCGTTGAGTTCGTTGGTAATCGGACGGTCGAAACCATGGGTACTTTGTCCTCCGATAGTACCGCTTGACGGCTGCTTGTAATCACCGTAATCATCAAAGAAAAGTGTATTCTTTACACCAGAATAATCAGTATAAGCGATACCATTTCCTTGTATTCCGAGACCAGTACCGTCACCCTTCCAGTTGCTTGGGCTGATAAGTAATTGGTCTTTCCCGCGAACGATGTGCAAGTGCCCTGCATGATTATGATGATGGTCGCCCCAGTGCGCACTGCCCATTTGAAGAGTAGCCCATACTGCCGACGTATCCCAATTAGAACGCATGATGTAATAAGGAATAGCGCCGTTAGGACTTGCTCCGTTCGGATTGACTGTCGGGATATTATTATAATACGGAGGAATAGTATTGTTCTGTGAAGAACGTGAAGCATCCGTATAATATAAATCTTCCCACGCATCCAGTTCGATAACGCGAATATCAGGACCGTAGTAATTCCAAGTGTGATTTTGCGCCATATATGTATTGGCAAAATACTGCGCAGCTGGACCTTCATCCGTTCCTTCCAATACGAATGAAACGCGATGTGGAAGGTCTGGATAAATAGCATTGGCATTATTGCCGCCCCAGTCACCAATCGGGTCAATCATAAATCTATTTGGCATGAGGGCATGACGTTGTGAGTTCAACATCCCTGAGAACCAATCGTGATGGTCGGCAAACAAGTCATCACCCGATGCAGTTCTGATAAGCTGCATGAAGTCAATCATCGAACTGAAATCACCATTGCCATACGCCCACCCTTGGAAATTGAATCCACCTTTGAACGGTGCGCCGTGGATGCCGTGAGCAGTATCGGGAACACCATAAATTGACCCGGTATAGTTCTTTGTCCAGCCATCGAAATCCATATTGCGGCTTGAAGCAGGTAGTTGATTTGCAGGAAAGGTCGTATTGTACGGAGTTGTACCGTCCATACGTGCACGAGCCCAATCAATCAATTCACCTGCGCGCGGATTCTCGCCGAATGTTGCATAACCCATCCAACCCGCAGCGAACATATGACCGCTAAAGTGATTACCGTTCGACGGACCGTTATTCTCATACGCTCCTCCACCCGGTACACGCAAGCTGTCGTACCATTTATTGAATAATGTAATGAGTTGTTGTTTACGACTTTCGCCTAAGCGGTCATAGCACCAGTCATAAATAAGTGCTGCAGACGGACCTACAAATCGTGAAGGATACGCATTGCCGAGCATCATCGGGGAATGTCCCGTCGGAGGGATATTATCCTCGTCGTATTCTGCACGAATCATTTCGTCAGCTACTTCAATCAGTTTATTGCAATAGTTGGTATCACCGGATACTTGCCATGCAAAAGCAAGCGGAATAATGTCATCATACCAACTGTTGCCCTGATAACCGTAGAAGATTGTATTCTGAAACCAATTATACGCTGTAGAGGTTTTATACTCGGTAACAACATAGTTTTTCAATTGGTCAGCGCGTGTCTTGAGTGTGACCCAAGCCGCATCATTCGCCTGCATCTTTGCAACAAGTTTTTCTTTGATTGCAGGGGTTATCAAAAGGCGAGGGTGGTCGGTATTCATACCCGAACCAACTTCATCTGCTCCTATATCAACGCTATTACCTAACGGGCGACTACCACCGTCAAAGTCCTTAGCAGGAATACTATTCGTATTTCCGAATGAAGAAATACCTACATCAGTAAGCGGGCTTCCAATTTCCAAACGGAAATTATCTGCAGCAGTATCAATAAAATGAGGATTGGTAATGTCAGTACCGGCAAGAAGATTGGTACTGCCGAGTGAAGGAACATCACCCAAATCACTTGCTGAATCAGTAAGGGCAAAATCGTTCAGAAGTGAATATGATAATTCGATTGTTGAATTAACACCGGAAAGATAAAGGTCGTTGTCACCCTCTCCGTTACCCCAGAATAGGTTGTTTGCTCCCGTTACCTGTGCGTCTGTCACGTGCAGTCCATGTCCGCCGTTGCCGTCAGGGTCAGCTCCCTGAGTGTTGAATACGATTGTGTTATTATGAAGCGTTGCGTAGCTGAATGAATTTGCCGAAGCACCGTCAATACGTACACCACCGCCACGTTGATAGCTGTAATTACGGGCAATAATATTATTCGTGATAAGTGCAGTTGCCGCTTCATCAAGCATAAGTCCTGCTCCCGAATGCCCTGTATTGCGGATAATAAGGTTTGCATTGATAATACTGCTGTCACCGCCGATAACGATGATACCACCACCAACGCCTGTTTGCGTTCCGCCGTAGGAAGTATTGAAGGTATTATGGTCAACCGTGTTTTTCTCAATGCGGGTATCGCCGTTTACCAGCATACCGCTTCCGTGTGATGAACCGCCTACATTGAGGTTGTCACGCACCATGTTCTGTGTGATTGTAGTAAAACCGTCTGCTCCTATGCTTGTAGCACGGATACCGCCACCGAAATCATGTCCTGTATTGTTCTCGATGATATTCTTTTCGATAAGCGTTGTTGTAGCTTCGACTCCTATGCCGCCTCCATACATTACGCTGTCGTAGCTGTCGTGACTTGTCCAGAAGCCGTTGTCATGAATGCGATTGTTGGTAATTGTTGCTGAGCGCGAGCTTGACCAACCCAACGATTGAATACCCGATTTCCCGCCGCTAATATCGAATCCGTCAATCGTAACTGCTGCTGCATTATAAAATTCAAAAACCGGTTTGTGTTTTTCCGAACCGACGATTACTGTCTTTTTATCACGGTTAATAAAATTAACACCATATCCGCCCAAGAAGACATATTCACGGTTGATTCCGTAGAGGTCGGTATCCGAGCCGATATTTTCAGTATATGTCCCGCCAGCTACACGAATTGTATATTTCTTTGCTTCGTTTGCTGCATTATAGGCAGCCGTAATTGTTTGGAACGGACTGTATTGCGAGCCGTTACCATTGGAGGCAGCACCTCCGTCAACATAATAATCCACCTCGTTACTATTGTTATTTCCGCTGTTATTCCCACCGTTTCCGCCGTTGTTCCCGCCATTTCCACCGCTACCGCCACTGCTTGAACCTGTTGTGAATGAGCGTACGTCCGACCAATTACTTGTCCCGTATTGACTGATTGCATTGATGCGCCAGTAATAGACCGTATTTGCCGAAAGACCGGAAACCGAGTAAGATGTAGATGAATGGGTTGTATTCACATTCGGTGATGAGAAGTCTGCATTTGCCGAAACCATCACAGAATACGAGGTTGCTCCGCTAACGGAATTCCATGAAAGGGATGGACTCTGTGATACATCTGTCGCTTGATGCGCCGGAGAACTGAGCGTCGGGGCATCTGGAGGATTACCCGCTGTAGTCGTAAATTGCCATGGATTAGACCAATTGCTCTCGCCGTAACTGTTCGCTGCTTGCAATCTCCAATAATAGACTGTTGATGCAGATAATCCGTTCACAGCGAACAAACTGTCGGAAACACCCGATTGATTGACAATCATCCCATTTTGGAATGATGAATTGCTGCATATCTGAATTGCGTAGGAAGTTGCACCCGTTACGTGCCACCATGCAAAGGTTTTGTTGAGGGGAATATCCGTTTGTTCATAATTCGGAGTAGCAGGGTAGGGAGTGTTCGGGGGATTGCCTGCTGCCGTCGTGAACTGCCAAGGATAAGACCATGTACCATCGCCATAGCTGCTCGATGAACGTGTTCTCCAGTAATAGGTTGTTGAGATTGCAAGACCTGTTACTGCAAGCGTGCTGTCGCTAATGCCGGATTGATTTACTACTATTCCGGTATTAAATGATGAATTGCTGCATACTTGTATGCTGTAGGAGGTTGCGCCTGTTACGTGCCACCATCTGAAGGTTTTATTGGTCGGGATATTCGTTGCTTCATAACCCGGTGTAATACCGTAAGGTGCATTTGGAGGTGCGCCGTTGGCTGTTGTGAATTGGCGAACGGATGACCATGCGCTTTCGCCGTAGCTGCCGACTGCCTTTACTCTCCAATAATATACCGTAGAAATTGCAAGCCCTGTCAAAGAATATGCAGTATCGGTCAGGTTTGATTGATTCGCAGCAAAGCTATTTTGGAATGATGAATTGGTACTTACTTGCAGTTTATATGAAGTTGCGTTAGCTGTTGTGAACCATTTAACAGATGAATTTACAAATACATCGGTCGCATTGTTCGATGGATTGTCGAGCGTGGGCGCATTCGGGGGATTGCCTGCTGCGGTCGTGAATTGCCAGTAATTACCCCACAAGCCGTCTCCATAGCTGTTTGTAGCCCGTGTTCTCCAGTAGTAGGTTGTCGAAACGGAAAGTCCGCTAACAGCGAGAATACTGTCGGTAATGCCAGTTTGATTGACGATAAGTCCATTTTGGAATGAAGAATTGCTGCACACCTGAATGCCATAGGATGATGCACCCGTTATTTTCCACCACGCAAAGGTTTTGCTTGTAGGGACATTGGTTGCCTGATAACCGGGGGTTACAGGATATGGAGCGTTCGGAGGAGTACCGTTTGCTGTTGTAAATTGACGCACGGATGACCATGCACTTTCACCGTAGCTGCTGACTGCTTTTACTCTCCAGTAATAATTAGTCGAGATGGAAAGTCCCGTCACGGAATAGGCAGTATCGCTCAGATTGGATATATTCGTCTTGAAACCCGACTGGAACGATGAGTTGGTGCATATCTGCAATTTATACGATGCAGCACCCGTTGTCACCATCCAGCGGACGGTCGAGTTCACGCATATATTTGTAGCTTGGCTCGCCGGGACATCCAGTGCAGGAACGCTTGGAGGGTTCTGTGCGGATGTCGTCAATTGCCACGCATTCGACCATGCGCTTTCGCCGTCGCTGTTTACCGACTTTAATCTCCAATAGTGTGTAGTGGAGGTTGCAAGTCCGCTCACGGTAAGTTCCGTACCGGTCAGACCCGATTCATTGTAAATGACTCCGCTTTGAAAATTGGAATTAGTACCAATTTGCACTTTATAGGATGTTGCACCGGTGGCAGTATTCCAGACAAACGTTTTATTTGTCGGTACATTGGTTGCGTTATATCCGGGCGTACTCGGATAGGGGGGATTGGCAGGAGCAGCCGCGTATGCTCCGCTCACGCTGAAAAAAGCATATATCAGGGCAGCGAACACCCAATATCGGGAGCGCAGTACTCCTGTGTAGATAGTATCAGTCATTTCGACTTCCTCTCGTAGAGTTTATGAACAAACAATTGAAATTATTTCGTCACAAACATAGAAGAAGTTTTTTGCAGAGGGTGTACCGGAAAAGTACGTACAAGTAGATGGGAAAGGGGCGAGTGGTCAGGGGGAAGTTCTAATAATTATTAATTGTTAGACGACCTTTTTACGAGCTATTTCCAGTCGGCAGAAGGTTTCAATTTATCGGTGAATGGAATTTAGCGTGACTTCCGACAGCACTTACCGACAGCAAACCGACAGTGCCTCTGTCGGTGTCGGTTGTCGGTAGAGTGTTAATGAGTCAGCTTTTCGAGTTGGGCTGTATAGGCGCATTAATTGTAAAGAGGAGTTTAACTATTGAGCGTTGCCAAATTATTTAAAGGAAAAGGGGAGGAAAAAGGCGGTTTGTTGCCATATTAAGGTTGTAAAAGGGGGTGTGTATGGAGGTTCGGTTGATGTGAATCATTGCTTGTAGTATTACTTATGTTATTGGTTTTTATAACGTTTATGTACCGTTATAATACAATAAAGACTTTTACAACTTTTACAACCTTTTACAACCACTTTTTTGAGGACTTTTACAACTTTAATTTGGCAAAGTGACCGACTTTTACAACCAAAAATATCACTGAATTTTCCGCTGTTTTACCACGAATCATTCACGCCTACCCCTTGACATTTTGTCAGAGTTCACCATATCTATTTAACTGCTCGTATGTTGAATCTAACAACGCCTAATATATCCGCTTCACCGTGAGGAACGAGCATGGATTTATGTTTTGGATTTGCACTTTCAAGCAATATTCCATCGTGTGTGTATCTCAATCTTTTTATGATTTTCCTGCCTTGTAGTGAGACAAGTACAACGGCGTTATCATCAATATCCACTACTTCCTCTACAATAACAACATCTCCTGCGAGTATGTCCTCATCCTTCATGGAATCGCCTATTACCTTTCCAAATGAATAACCGTCACTCAATGTAATAATAGACTCGATGGTTTTCAGTGAAATTCCCATAATGGTGTTTAACTCATATATAGTTGTGAAATCAATTCTGTTAATAGTGATGACACCTTCATCAATATCGGGATAGGTTTCAAATACTGTGTTAATGCTTGATGAAATAGTCATAGAGTCCTGCATTGCCTTATTCCATATTGCTATGTTTCTGCGTTTGCATTCCAAGTATATCCTATCGGATAGCAATCCGGGCGGATTTCCGGTAGTAAATTCGCGCGTGATTACCTTCTTAGCTTTCAAGTACAATTCATGGTCAGTCAAATTGCTCGGCGTTCGGGTCATCAGGTATCCTTTCGATAAGAGGAGTGGCTGCAACTTTCATCATTGGCTTGGTGGGTGGTATGATTTTACCTTTCGGCACATCCAACATTATCACTTCATCTTCATCCAACGAGTCCCAGTCAGTAAAGTATTCCGGTTTGGGTTTTTCTTCACTCTTCGGCATCTCTACAACTTCTACAGCTTTTTGTTTCTGCACAAGCGGCGGCATCTTCTTTATCTTACCAGCTTTCAATTCCTCTATTAATCTATCCTGTTCTGCTTGTAATGTTTTGCCAGCGTCATTTCTTGCAAACATCTTGCCAAAACCAAACATTAGCCATTCTATGGAGCATCCGAGCTGCCATAGCTTCGCTAAGACAGGTGTTCCGGGCTGCCGCTCACCATTGAGATATAAATGCAAACTGGAAGGTTTCATTTCAACAGCATCAGCAAGTGCAGATGCTGTTCCGTAAACCACGTTTGCAAATGCTTTAATTCTCTCTCCAGTTTCCATAAATGCTTTTTTAAATATTTTTAGTCAATTGCATAAAAAATGCTTGCATTGTATTAGACAATTGTGTAATTTTGAACCGTAATAAAACTGAAATGGTTTTGTAATAAAACTGAAACGTAATTATCGTGCCAAATGAATCGGGCAAATATATGAAAACTGAAGTAAACTTTAAGGGTCGCCCTTATTATGGTGTGTTCTCTGAGCTTGCAAAAAGGATGAAATTGAAAGGCAAGCACAAACGGGTTTATGCACGGAGCTATTATCTATCCGGTAATAAGCAAGCTGTAAAGCTGATGAATGAAATTATAAAAAAAAGATTTGAGCAGTATGTGGAATCAACAGAGATTCTTCAAAAAGCTGCTGAGGTGCAATCATCTATTCAAAAGTCAAATTCAAAAGGTGCAAAATGAAAAACACCAACAGTATAAACGTGGAATTGTCCGGCATCAAAGTCGGAGGTGACACAATGCTCTACCTTGAGCCAAACATGGACAGGGTGGAAATTCTCCAGCGTTACGACGATGGTACGTATGAAATAGAAATGCTAAGCCCGGCGGGTCGGCGACTCGGAAGGGCTTGTGTGGAAGAAGTGTGGTTTACTGAACGTATCGAATTAAAACAGGAGGACGGCTATGAGTATGCTAACTATTAACGACATAGCGTTTCGCGCTCAAAAAACGCAACAGGCACTTATCAAAAACGCTGATATTGAAAAGTATGTAGTTGGAAAAAGAACTAACGGAGGACGTCCGGCGAAGCTCTATCATCCTGACGTATTGAAACTTTTCATTGTGGTAAATGACGATGGTGAAAAAGAAGAAAATATAACCGTCCGCAAAACAAGAGCGGATAAGGGAGGGCTTCGCAAAGGACGTAAGCAGCATGTGGTAGAACATTTGGTGCGACTTGCTTTCACGGAATACATGAGCAGTGCAGTTGAGGATGTACGGTCAGCGTGCCGCCGTGCAATCAAGCAAATGTACAAATTAGTAGAGTCCGGTGAATTCCCTGCTACAATTGCCGACGTGGATATTTGCGCAAAATCCGAATGGCTTTATTTCAACTATATCAATAGATGTGATTCAGGTCGGCGCGGTATTGCACTGGTGAAAGGTTGGGAGCTTGCCCATCGTGAGAAATGGCATGAGTGGGACGCGGCTATGAAAAGCGGGTCGAACCGTTACTGCTTTTGGAAGATTGCCGAAAACGGACTTGGTGCAGAGAAAGGATTTGGCGGCGGTCGGTTTGTGATGATGGATGACCGTAAAACGGATGTATGGATACGCAATGAAAACGGTGGATTTGAGATGACTTACGCAGTGTATGCGTGGGATGTACTCACTCAAGAGCTGCTGTGGGTGGAGCGTGCCGAGGGCGGCAATGCAGTTTCGACAAACGATTATGTACGGTGCATGCTGGGTGTGATATACAGATACGGGATTAATTGCCAAGTATGGCATATTGAAAACAGCCGTGCGGCAAAAGGACTGAACGCTACAGGAGCTATACGCGCTCTTTATACGGATTCGGATATGGAGTTCTTTTCACGGGATGACATTAAGAAGTTGTACAGAATTAAGAGCCAGCGACCCGGTGAAGAAATGATAGTTCGGAATATTCCCCATATTCCTAAAGACTTGGGCAAAGCTATCGGCGAACGTTTGTTTGGGCATGTAAAACGATGGGATTCGCTTGTGTATCCGCAAAGTTTTCACGGTGGAAGCATCAAAGAAGCTGTGCAATTAACACGCTCCGTAACGCCGACACTCGGCAATTACACACCATCAGCAAATGAGTATTTTCACGGTCTGTTCGGCGAACCATATCAGGACTATTTAGACCAGCCGCGCTCTGCTTTGAAAGAATGGGCAAGGACACATCAATCCGAGCCGACTCGGCGCGCCATGATAGACTGGTATTCCCCTGCTGAAATCACAATGCCGTCACCGGAACAAACTGCCCTATTGCTCTACTATGCTTCTACCGAACGCCACACGGTACGGATGCGCGAATGGGGGCAGTTGGATTGCACTATCAATTTACGCTCGTACAGATTGCGGGCAAAGCAGCTGACCGAAACGGAATTTTACAAACAAAAGCTGACTGTGATTCCCGTGCCGGGGCGGGCTGATGAATGCGCTGTATATGATGCAAACGGTAAGAATGTGCGCTTTGTGTGCATGGCAAAGGACTTTACGGGAGTGTCGGTAGAACAGGCGCATACTATCCGAGTGGAAGGTCGTACAATCCGCGAGGACGCTCACAAGGCAATCCGAGAATATACCAATAATACTCTGCTTGGTGACCCCGTTGAACTTGCCAATACAAGGCGGGCAACGATGCCTGAATTATCCCCGAAACCCACACAAGCAGAGGTTTATTTTACTGAGGTGGTTGATGAAAAAGAAGATGAACGATTAATAGGTAATTTTTACAACACTTTATAAGGGTAAAAAAATGGCTGGCAGACCGAGAAAAAACACAGAATTGCAAGTGGCAACAGCACTCGAAAACCTACCTGTTTTTGAGGATTTTAAACCGCTTCTTTCCGACAAAGCAAAGAAGACAGTTGAAATTAAGGAGCGCGAACTTGCTGATGCAACAAAAACGGTGCAGGCAATAGAGCGGCGAATAGCACTCTTGGAAAAAGAGATTGCACGAAAAGTCGGGAAAGAAGAAACCGAGATAAAAGAGCTTAAAAAAATACGCTCACTTGGTAAGAAAAACATAACAGGACGTTTGACGGAAATATGGACAATTGTGGAGTTCGACACATCGGAAATACCGGGTGAGAACGAATACGAGAAGAAGCAGTTCATGTCGGCACAAAGGAGGGAGCTTGCAAAATGAGTATCTATATTTGGATTGCGTTGGGTGTGATTGCAGGGTTTGTACTGGGCTGGAATGTGGGGATGCACTTGCCGTACTATTATCGCCCGATAGCGAGACTACGCAAAATAAAGCTGTCTCCGAAATTGAAAAAATATAAGCGTCGAGGTGTCCGATGAAAAATCACATGGAGCGGGATTACTCGCCCATTGAGGGCGGGTTCAATACTGCATATTGGGAAAAAGGTGTTCCGATGTCGGTGCAATTGAAGCGGGAACGTGAGCAGCTCTTTGGCAAGGTAAATAAAGCAGACCCTGCACCTGCTTATAATGCGAAAAACGCACAGCGGATTAAGCGTCAGCTCGACGATGCTAAAGAGCGCATGAAAACAATTGACGACAAGGGGCTGTATTCGATACGTGAGGCGGCTGTGTATTTGCGGGTCGCGGTTGTAACCTTGAGGGTGTTGGTTTTAAAAGGTGCTATACATTGCACTGTTGCCAAAAACCACAAGCGCGGACGGCATGATAGAAAATACCAGTTTTTAGGAATGGATTTGAGAAAATTCAAAGAAGCAAAGGAGGTGCAATCATGAGCAGCGTAGTACAGGAATCCGACAGACGCAAAGAGTTAAACCGCCAGCTGTGGTTTGCGGCATATAAAGATTGCGGCACTATGAATGACAATCAATCAGTAGTGTGGAAACGTGAAGGTGCATGCTTGCAAATCACACAACGTACACGAGTAGTTCCTACAAGTGATTATCGGGACTTGACGATTGAAGAATTGGAATATGCAATCAAGTTTCTTCGTGCCGGGGCAGGGATATTGGATAAGCTCAAACTGATTGAAGATGATAACAAGGGAAAATGGGCTACGAAAAAGCAGTTAGGGAATATGCACCGTTTAGCACAAAATTGTGCAGTTCATTATGCTCCGGTTGATGTGGTAGTACAGTGCGGCGATTTGGAGCTTACCGGAGACGATTTGCGCAAAGAAATGAAGTCCGCTTTTGAGCGCGGCAAACTGACGGGATACATACAAAAGCATATCTATGCTAACTGGATAAATCCTAAGATTCACGAGATGCTGAAACAAGCCGGATTGCGGTATCACGTGAAATATCCAAAGGCAATATACTTTGTGAAATGGGATGAAATCACTCGTGAGGAAGCCGATGCTCTTATCGTCCGTTTTCAGAAAATGGCAAATGAGATTCAGGAACGGTACACGCCTGTAAAGACTGTTAAACCATCATTGAATTAGGAGGGTGTTATGAAAGGTTTAGATAAGTTGAAATTGAGAGAAAGACTAAAAATAAGACGGAAGAAAAAATTTAAAAAGCGATTAAAACCAATTAAAAAATTACCTATCCTTGAAATAGAGATAACGGAACTAGAAATAAAACAATTTTTAAGAACTAAATCAGGAATAAAACTATGGCAACTTTAACATCGGTAACAATTGACTTGGATAAAGAACAAGAATATACAGAAGAAGAAGTTCAACAATTTGTAAAGCAACACGGCATTTATGATGTTGATATGACTTTGGAGCAAGTGCTGAAAGAACTGAAGGAAGAAGAAGAAATTATAGGAGTTGAAATAAAACGAACAAAACGGACGGCAGTTTTTTGCTTTTGGAGTTCAGCAAGATTTAACAAAAAAGGATTTTCCGTTAAAGAGGGTAAATATATGCCAAGAAAACAATTTTCTTCTAATGAAGTGCTAACATTTACTATTGGTAAGAAAAATACAGTTTAATTTTTATTTATTTAATATTTATTGGAGTTATTATTATGGCACGAGTAAAAGTAAAATCTCCGGGCGCGGTGATTAACAGCTTAAATGAGGTGGATTCATCTCTGGCTGAAATTGCGGTTTTGAAATCAAAGGTAGCTGGTCGTGATGCGAAATACAACGAGGAAGAGCAAAAGCGGCGCGAAGAAATAACAAAAAAGAACGAACCTGATAATGCGAGGATAGAACAGCTTGAATTGGGTATCCAGTCCTATTGTGAAAACAACCGTCAGGAATTTGGCAATAAAAAATCAATTGAACTCAGGCACGGAACGGTGAGCTTTAGGACGTCGCCTCCAGCTGTAAAAACGCTCAAGGGATTTACGTTTGCAGCTGTGATAAGTTTGGCGAAAGTTGCAAAAAGAGCGTTGATTAAAAAGTTTGTACGAACGAAAGAAGAGCTGGACAAAGAAGCAGTGTTGGCAGCTTTTGCAATTGTACCTGATAAGGATAATGCCGAGCGGTCGGTGACGGCTGACGAGCTACGGGCGATAGGTGTGGAGGTCGTAAAAGACGAAACATTTGGTTACGAATGCAAGATGGCAATTTCAAATAATTAATAATCGGGGGAAATTGGGCGACGGGGGTCGCCTGATTTCCACTATAATACGGGAGTTTACAACAATGGTAATAGAAGTAATAACACGACCGGATGAGTGGATGGAGCAGCTTGCAGGACAGCAGCAATTGGCAGTTAAGGTAGATGGTAAGCATGTTTTTAACGTGCAAGATGATGAACCGGAAGATTCAAATTTAAGCAGAAGTTTTTCTGATTGTTATCAAGTGGCTAATCTTCTCAAGGAAATGTTTGAGCGCGGTCAGCAATCAGATAAAAACGAGAAGGTAGAAATAAAAAAAAGTCACTTTCTATTTTGATTATATAAGGAGTTTGCAAATATGTTTAGGTCAAAGTCAGTTGAGTTGGTAAATATTGATGAACTTACCGAACACCCTGAAAATTCAAAAATTTTCAGTATATCAGAAAAGGACAAAGAAGGTTTATTGCAGTCGGTTCGGATGCACGGCGTACTCGTAAATATACTGGTGAATTTACGCAGTGACGGCACTAAGAGAATTGTATCAGGTCATGGCAGAAGATGGGCGGCAAAGGAATGCGGACAAACAGAAATCAGGGCAGAATATATTCAGGTAGATGATGCAACGGAGCTTCTGCTTTTGTTCGCCTGTAATGTTGGAAGAGACCTGAAAGAAGCGTACAAAGTGAGGTTTTTTAAGCAGGTCAAGCAATTTCTACGCCAAAACAAATACTTTATAGGAAATTCAGAGACTTATAACGACTATGACGAGAACATTGGCGCGTTCGTCCACGTCGTGGACGGACTTGGTGTTGATGTCTCAAAAATGCGTATTTGGGAGATAATAGAAAAAATTACAGGGTTCAGCAAAAGAGAGCAAGAAACGCTCACCCGTGTATGTGATTTGGAATATCGTGCAAAAGTTTTTGACGACCTTCGCGAGCTTAAAAAAGTCAAGAAAAAAGATATTGAATATCTTGAGTCAGTGTGGCAAAATCTTGAAGATGAGATTTGCGAAGGGATGACAACAATTGCAAAAGTGGATAAAGAAGTAACGGCTCTTTTGAAACAGATTGACAACTTGAAAAACCCGTCCAAAAACGAAGTTAAGAAAGTTGAAAAATCGAAACCGGAAGCACCGTTCAAATCCGAAAAGGCAACAGAAGTAAGTGCGGGTATCTATGCCAATACGTATGAAAATGCGTATAACTTTTTAGAAGGTTTGTCGCTGAGAGGGGCACGAACAGGGCAATTGAAAGGAACGTGGAGCTGGTCGCTGAATGAAGTTGCTACGGAAATGGAGCGATGGGCAAACTTGGTTCTTGAAAACCAATGAAAACGATACGGTTTATTACCAAGAATGGTAATTACGCGACGTTCGCAGAAGGCGGCTACGCTCATGTTTGCTTGATAAACTGGAAGTTTAGTACAGGTGTGGTTTTGCAGCCCGGATATATGACGATTCGAGACGAAAACGATAAAATTGTCGAATGTATTTCCAAAGAAGAATTTGAGGTGCGTTATGGTCTGTCCGGGTTGCGGTCGCGAACATGAGGTTAGTGTATATAAAACAGTACGGGAGCATACTGCCGACGGTAAGCGTACCGACCATGCCGATACTCGGCAGGTGCTGTGTCATTGTGGTGTGCGGTGGATTGAGGAGTCACGTATGAAGTATGTTCTTGTGCGTGACCCGCTCATTGATGAAGTTTTGAAAGTTACCGTAGAAGAATACAAAAGCGTTTGGAAGAAACGCGACGATATACACCCGAAACAGATGCAGAGAGGTTTGTATGACTGAATTTGAGCGTAAACTACGGAACTTGATAGAGCGTATGACGCGCGAAAACAAGCCCGCAGGACAGGTGGAAGCAGCAGTAAAACGGATGCTGCTTCAAAACCCTGCTGAAAGGGTTTTTCCTGACATCCGCAATCTATCGGTGGACGATTTTGTCAAGCAATTTGGAGTTTCGGAAGTCCAGCAGGACGCAATAAACAGCCGTCTTGCACCAATTCTCAAAATGGCTGAAAAAGCGTCCAAGAATTTCAAAGAAGATGTATTGAATGCTGTTCAATTGGGATACAAAGAAGCTGCGAAAAACGGAATAGAGGGCGATTACAGGGCAGTAGCGCGTGAAATACTCCGAAAGGCAGATAGTAAGTTGCATCACATTGAAACGCAAATCGTGACGGCTTCTGCGGCGTTGGATAGAGCATCGAATGTGGAGTCTGAGCGTGCGGCTGGTGTTGAATGGTTTCGGTATGTTGGGCCTACGGGCAATGCACGCGCGTTTTGCGCTCAACACGCAGGTCGGGTGTATCATATCAGTGAAATTTTGGCAATGGACAACGGTCAGGGGCTTTCGGTGCTGTATAATATGGGCGGCTGGCATTGTAGGCATCAATGGGTTGGTGTGTCGGTGGAAATTGCAAGGTTGGAACGGTCGGATTGGTTCGCCAAAGCGGCGTAAATCATAATTTTATTAACAAACAAACAATTAAAAACATGAGTACGATTAAATTATATATAAATAGCACAAAAGAAACTGTAGAAAAATTGAAGTCAGGTGAAACGGATAAGGTTAAACTGACTATGTTAGATAGTGTTATGAGTGGTTTGAGTTTAATAGACACACTTTTAATTGAATTAAAGGATATTGAAAATTCCGGTGAAGTTCTACAAGAAATACAACATGAATTTTTACGTGCAAAATATATTTTCCCCCGTCCTTTTGCATCAGGTCACGAAGGATATGCCGTTATTCGCGAAGAAATGGACGAATTGTGGGACGAAATTAAGGCAAAAGACGTAAATTTGGCAGCACAGAGACAAGAAGCTGTGCAAGTTGCCGCAATGGTAGTGCGGTTTATTGTCGAGTTAATTCCAATTGTACAAGATGAAGAGGTCTGAAATGCTGTATTTTATATTTATGTTCACCGGGGTCAGTGTTCGCTCCGGTATGACAGTAAAAGGCGGAGGCACATTTGAGCGTGAGGACTTTCCAAATATGCAAGAGGTTATAATGAGTGTAGAAAAGTCGTTCCGTGTTCGCGCTGTTGTGATTGACAGGATTTCAACAATTGATAAAAAGGATTACGATGAATGGAATCAACGTCAAATTCTTAGGAAGGCGAGCTTGAATTAAGATTTTTTGTATTTTTGAACAGTGGTTATTTTACAAAGGAGGGTAACGTGAAGTATTTATTAGTGGTTTGTATGCTGGCGGCATTCGCAGTGGGGTGTTCCCCTGTTGTTTGGTTAAAACCCAGTTTAATTTCTGAGCCGCGCAATGCGTTTGACAGCACAACAATTAAAAACACAGAACACACAGTGAGCGTTGGAAGTACAATGTATTTCAGTGAGCTTCGTGCTAGGACTACGGCTGTACGATATAGAAATAGAGTTGGTATCCGGTTCTCTAACCCGTATTTTAGTTCTTGGGATGGGATTGGTTTTGACAAGAGTAAAAAGATTGACATTCCTGTTGATTCTTTAATTACCTACAATCAGCTTTTCTCAGTAAAAGAACGACCACAAGAAACGTGGATTCAATACTCTAATGTTCCTACTATTGCACCTTATTCGAGTAATTCATACTTTGTCATTAAATCAGACTCATTGATTCAAATGTCGTTTGACGCGCTTGGTAAAGAGCAATTTGCCAGTAAATTCAAAACTCCAATTCCGGTTGAAAAGATAAGTTTTGACATAATAAGTGATGCGGAATTTCGGTGGGAATTGCTATACATGGGAATACAAAACAATAGTATAGTACTAACGTACAGAGAGTTTTCAAAGGATATGATTAGACCCGGATTTACACAGGCAGTATATTATAATTTAAATGAAATTAAAGACAATGTTATTGGGTATAAGAATTTAAAGATAAAAATACTTGAATATAACAATCAACTGATTAAATACAAAGTGATGGATTGACAATGAACCTCAACACGCCGCTTTTCTACATAGGTAAGGTATCAATCCACTGGGGTCGTATCATTCTTTGGACTATAGGCATTCTAGGTCTAATCGGCAATTATTATGTTTGGGAAGATTCGTTTCCGGTTGTGATAGGAATTATGATAGTGATATATATTGTCCTGATGCATACAGTGTTTAAAACAAAAAAAGAAAAATAGAATAAGCATTATGAAAACAATTGACAAAATAAATGTTCTCTATGAAGTGGGTGTGTTCAATGAAGAGCAAGCAAAAGCTATGGCAATCATTCTGGCGAAGTTTGAAAGTAATGTTATTTACTTGCAGCAAATTTCCATACAAGCTGACCGCGCTACAAGTGCATTCAGCGACCTATTTGAGATATTAGACGTAATGAATCAAAATTGCAGCATTGAATATTCTGACAGTCAAATCAATGGATGGTATGGTAATTGGCATTCATTCGACAAAAATGCTGAAAGCCGACTGGAGGAATTAACGGTTTTGCAGTCCAGTCGAGAGCGTTGGTTTTTTCAGCATGAATTTGACGAACTGCAAATGTTGCGTAATTTACAGGTAAAGAGCGAAGCTGCTAAATTAGCTGAAAAAGATGAAAGCAAAAAGCCCGTCAATTGACGGGCTTTTTTTTGTCTGTTTATCACCTTCCCGACGTCGGGAAGGTGATAATTTCACTTTATTATCCCCTTCAAAAGTTGTTCGATATACTGTCCTGTAATGAGTGAAGCGGCGTATTCTGCCAGCTCTTTTACCTGTTCTTTCCTAAGCCCCATCCACTGCCACAATTTCTTACTTTTCCCTACGCCCATCGTGTTTTGCCATAGGGATTTTTTGAGCTGTTTCGGGTCGGTAAATCCGAGTCGTGCAATTGTGGCTGTCAGCTCTATGATTTGGAAATTCCGTAATTCAGCCCCTGTATCGGTAAGAAAATCACCGTCAGGATTTTGACCGCGCATACGCCGATAATCCTTATAGCCCCCTTCGACAACCATCCAGTTGTTTTTCCCGTCTTTTTTGAATACCGTAAGTCGTTCGTCTTTTATGAGCTGTTTGTATCCCTTGATTCGCTTGTCGAACGGACGGGCAAACGGTTTCTCTGAATAGGAAAAGCGTTTGCCGTTTATGTCTATCCCTTGCCGGATATTTTCGAGAATCATTTGTCGCGCACGGACGGCTATTTTATTCATGATTTCGGGTGTCATATCAGAGAAGTTTCTTTTTGAACGGTTTTTTAGGGTAGGAAAACCCTTTGCTGTTTATGTCTATTCCCTTTGCGGCATTTTCGAGAGTTATTTGCCGCGCTCGCTCGGCTATTTTTTTCATGATTTCGGGTGTCATATTAGTGCGGTTTGTTTAACAAGTGTATCGGGAGTATCTTTGGGCGGAGTCAGCTCCAGTTGGTTGTATGCTTCTCCTGTATTCAATGGGAAACCTGCATTGTAGGCGTCTAAAATGATTCGGGCGCGTACTTCGGCATCCAAACCGTCAGGAATACGGAATTGGAAAATGTACGGAGCGGCTTCTGCCGACGCGTCTAGATTAAGGCGTGCATCGTTCAAAAGGACTTGGTCGTTTACACAGTTTTGTGTTCGTATCATGTCATCGAACATGATGTCACTGCGAATCAAGTTCAATACCTGAAGCCCCGCCCTGCTCCCACCGTTCTTTGGCATTTCAGATGTGTTTGCCTGACCCAACAATGAAATTGCAACGTCAATTTTAATGTCGTCAATAAATTCTTTGAATGAAGTTCCTGCTCCGGCTTGTGCGATTTGGTTCAGTTTGAATTGAATTGCTTCACTGGTAAGAATGTACTGCTCTTTAGTTGCCGTTTTCATAGCTTTTGTAGCTTGTTCCTTTTCTGCCGGAGTAGCCCATTCGCGATATGTACCTTGCAACAGTCCTTTGAGCTTTTTATTAAAATTTGCCCATTCCTTTCTGTTTCCAAGTAAGTACACTTCATGCCACAAGATGGAACGAAGCAGCCCTCCGCGTTCGTCATCGTCGCCAACGGCTATGATATAGCTAGCTCTATCTTCAGTAGGCATTCCCATCTCTACAGGCAATGTCAATTCAAGACGCTTCTGTTCACCGTCGGCATAAATAGAGACTTCGTAGTCGTTTGATTTCTCTATTTCATTGGGGCGAAACCTACGTATTGGTTTTTGAATTGCACCGTTATTCGGGTCACGGGATATTTCGGTTTGAATGACCATCGCGTCGTATAGCGATGCTTGCAGGCGGTGATTGATGACCTCCTGAATGATTCTCGTACAACGGGTTTTGGCGCGTTCGGCTTCGTCAATTTCCCTTTGTTCGGGGTTCGGATTGGACGGTTTAATCACCCATCCGAAACTGCTCATAGCTGTTTGGCGTGTGACGATGTGACCGCGCAAACGCGGGTCAGCCCTTTTCATTGCCATCAGAATAGACATGAGCGGTCTCGTATCGCGGCTTTTTGCATCTTCGTAATCGGCTAAAATCTCCGCTTTTGTAATGATTGTGTCGTCAGGCAATCGCTTGCCTTTGAGAGCAGGATACTGATACATTAGTCGTCCTCTGAAAATGTCTGAATAGAATATGAATCTCCGCCGTCGGATACGTTTAGATTGCAAAGCATAAGTAGTGCAAGTGCGCAAATCGCGCTGTCCGGTGCGTCGTCTTTTTTATTGGCTTTTTTTGAAGTGTAAGCGCAAAACTGGTCTATGTAATCAAGCCCTTGTTTGGTGAGCTGCATTGCAGGGTCGAATAGAACGCGTCCTTCGTTGTATTTGATTTGCAGGTTGATAGCCAGTAGCTTTGTATTGAAATCACAAAACTTGACAGGGGGAAACATTCGGTTTTTTTTGATTGACCAATTGCTGATATGGTAATACCAATGGGATTCTTGTGTAACACTGCCATCAAAACCAAGCAGAAGCACTCGCTCGCTGTACATATCGCAAATGGTATTCAATAGCAAGTCAGGGTCGTTGAATGACTGGGCGAATCCTGTTATGTATAGGTTTTGCGTGCCGGGTGAAAACGTCATTCGTGTAATTCCCGTAGTATCGCCTTTTCCTTTTAGTGCAAGATTCGGGTCGGTGAACATCACGCCCCTGCAATCCCCCGGATAGTTTTTCCAGTACTCAAATTTTTCACGAACGAAAATATGACCTTGAATTGGTTTGGGCTGCTGCTGGTAGTTTGCATTGAAACTTTCCAATGTCCGCGCATCCACCAATATCATCATTTCCTTTTCAGAACCTGCCGGATACTTTTCAGGCCACAGAGATTTTCCATTGCTAAACGCAGGGTGTATTTTAACTCTCCAGCTGGATTTTGAGCTGATGATTCCCTGCTGCTGCTCTTTTTGCAGTTTGTTTATATAGCACCGTTCGTCAAAGTTGTTGCCTGCGCAAAACAGGGTTTTTGCATCGCCGCCAAGAGAGCCGTACACTTCTTCCACTATCTTGATTCGCTTCTCAACATCGTCCGGCTCCATTGGGGATTTTTCGTTTTCCAAATCATCAATGTAGCCGCGGTCGGGTCGTTTCAAACCTGAAGCGAATCCCCGTGCGCTTCTCCCTTCGGAAAAGCATCCGGCATATCGTTCACTTAGTTTGTGAGCGTATTCGGATTGTAATGTAAAAGCAAATTCATCGGCATTCGAGATGCTGAAATCCGGCTGGAAATCGTGTTGAATTTTATCGTTATCAACAATCAAATTTCCAATGTCGCGCAATATTTTGGAAGCAAGAATCAAGGTGCTTGAGGAAATCAGCATCAATTCACTGCGCCCTGTCAAAAGCAGCCATGCGTGGATTTTTTTTGCCGTTACTGTTTTACCGAAGTCACGGGGGCCCGCATGAATCGTAACGCCGGGGGTCATGATTTGGTCGTATATTTCTCTGTGATAATCACCGGACGGTGCGTAGCTCTGATACAGGTCGGGTGAGAAATATACTTCATCAAAATACCAGTAGTCATCCCATGCACGGTTAATGCGCGCCCGTATGGCTTCCGGTGTCACTTCTTCCGGGGTAAATGGAATAGTCGGATTCAAAGCAGCACGCCGTTCGTCTTGCTTTTTCATCAAGTCGAACGATTCTTCTATTGCGCTATAACCTTTTGAGAGCAGTGTCATAATGAATTAAAAAGAGATGGTTTTTGCAGTTTGATTTACGATTCTTTTTCGTCACGTTTCCACCGCTCCAAGTCCTCGTGAAACAGTGCTATGATTTGGCTGTCGGTTAAGTTCATGTCCTTGTAGCGTCTATATAGAAAACATACAAAGCCCGCGTCAATCCCCTTCATGTGTTCGGAAAGCTCCTGTTTGGCGACCATATTTCGAGTGATAACCAAGTTTTTGAGCGATGCAATCTTTTCGTCAGCTGATAAGTAGTTGGCATTGAACAGGGCTGCTGCTCCGTAATGGAGCTGGTCGTTGATTATTTCTGTCAAGCTCATGGTCTCCATCGTTTTTTTAATCTTTGCGATGGGTTCGCGTGTCCGCTTCCTGTCTAGTTCGCCGTTGTTGTATTGTTCGATTGCGCGTCGTGCCTGTGCGTCGGTAATTGAAAATTCAGCAGCAATCTCGGCGTGTGTTTTTGAAGGGTTTGCTTCTGCGTATTTGCCGATTTTGAGCTTTCTTGATTTCAAAAGCGACGGTGCTTTAACTCTTTTTTTTTCGCTCATAAAATTGATGGGATATAGGCGTGGGTAAATGTAACAACGGCTGACGAATAGTCTGTATAGCTGAAATCAATTTGCGCTTCACTTTCACTTATCCAGCAGAATTTCAGCTTTGGGTTATTCAGGACAAATGACGCTCGCTCACATAGCTCAATGGCATCCATTTCGGTTTGTGCTACATCTCCGGTAGCTTTAGCCAAACACCAAACGTCAATCTCCGCGATTTTAGCACCGCCGCTGTTTTCTGCATTTTCACGGGTTTTTGGATACGCGCGAATGATGATTGCAGGGGCTACAAATCCTGTGTCGGCGTCCGTTTTGCCAAGTGCGATATTTGTGTCCGGCACGAGATGAATGCTACAAGCACTTTCAGACTGTAACGCGTCGAGAAGTGCGGTTCTGAGGTCGCGCAACGTTTTGTTCATGTGTACATCCCTTCGATTTCGCCGAGCGTCACTATCTGCTGCGAGCCGTCACTTTTTTTCTGTTCAGCCGGATGGGCGTCGAGAATTTTCAAAGCATCGGTGTATTTGTCACGAATGGCTTTTGAAAGTTCAGGATTCAAGTTGCTTACTTGAGCAGAAACTATATATTGGATTATCCACGCCGAAGCCAGAACCGACCAGTCTGCACTTTCAGCTCGGTCGTTTGGCGATTCGGGGATTGCCAATCCCGTGCGGTCTCGAATCAGAATTGCCGCCTTCTTTTCGACCGCTGCAAAAACACCGTCTTTTCTGAGTGCGGTTAAACAGGAAGGCGTAATCTCTGTTTCCACCTCTTCAATTGCTACAAGTCCCATGAGTTCCCCTTTCTAAAAATTAATGTCAGTACAAAAATATTACGGTCAAAATCAACTTTTTGGACATACCTGTATATGTCCGAAATGGCAGATTTTAGCCCTGTATTTTTGCATTACAGTTTAAGACTAAGAATGTTCGTGCTTAAAAAGCACATCACAAAACACGAGGATTTTATGACTTTCGCAGAATGGTTGAAAGCAGTGTCTGCAAAGCTCGGATTAACACCCGACCAGCAAAAAATAATTGATGAGGATATGAAAAACCTCCCTGTGGTGGAAACTGAGCCGCCAAAGCAGACCGAAGTAAAACCTGCTTCCGACGACACGAAGTACGCCAAGTTGGAAGAAAGCATCAAACTTCTTACGAACAAGCTCGCTGACAATGAAACACGTGAAAAACAGCGTCAGGAAACGGAAGCTGCACTTGCACTCCAGCAGCGTAAGGATGACATCAAAAAGCAGTTGGACGATGCAGTCAAAACGGGTAAAATCCCTGCTGATAATGCGGCAAAGCGAACAGAATGGGAGCAAAAATTTGAGGCGAATTATGATGTTGCAAAATTCGCTCTTGACCAGCTTCCGGCAGCTGCTAAAAGTGCTACTACTACAGGAAGCGCAACGAAGTCCGGCGGTGATAAACCCAAAAGAGAGGGTATGCTTGCTTCAGTGACCAATGCAAAAATTGCCGACTATGTGGCTGATATTCCAATCGTAACTCAATAACGAATTAACTTTTTTACTTCTATCAAAGGATTAAACAATGGCAACTTTGGCAAGTTTATCAACGTTGAAAAGCGAATCGGGACGCGGCACGGGTGCTGTGGGGCATTTACTTTCTGTCAGCCCGTTTTTACGCTATATGGAGCAAGTTTCGGGATGGCAGGAGGACTCTACAAAATTTAGCTATGAAACGACGGAAGGGGCATCGGATGCTCCGGCGCGCGCGCTGAATGGCGACTACACTGCAAATAACCGTGAGCGCGCCGACCCTCTTGCAGGTGCCTTGAGATTCCATGGCGATTCATTCGCTACGGATGTCAGCTTGCTTGCCGACGCTGAACGTGGATTGCGTAATTATGATAAATGGCTTGAGCAAACTTCCACAAAGCAGGTTCGCGCTTTTGGTAAAAAATTCGAGCAGCTGGTGTTTCAATCAGACGGAACAGGCAATAGCATCAAAGGGCTGAATGCAATTTTCAACGGCACGGATGATATTCCGGGTTTTACAGGTTACAAGGGGGTAGTCAGTGCAGCTGATAGTGTGGGTGGCGGTGCGGTTTCGATGGATTTGTCGGTAACGGCAAACAAAAAGAAGCTCATCCAGCTTTTGAAAAGAGAGCTTGCATTGATGGAAAACCCAACAGGTATTATTATGCATCCTGATTTGTGGACTGAAATCGAGGACATCGCGGTCGAACTTAAATATGTCACAATGGGTTCTCCTGATACGTTCGGTGATGCGTTTCCGAAGTTCAGAAATGTTCCGGTTATTGGTGTGCTGCCTACTACTATATCGCTGGAAGAACCTGACGATACGCCTACTACACCTCTCGAAAATACCACATCCATATGGATAATGGGCCCCGGTGAGGAAATCTTCTCGCTTCGTTCAAATTCAGGATTCTACTATATAGACTGGAATCATCCTGCAAATAAGATGCAAGGTGTGGAAAAATTCGAGATACGGAGCGCGTGGTCTGTAGTTGAAAAGGACTCCGTAAGACGTATCCGCAATATCAAGAAATCTTGATTACCCTGATTAAGGCGCGTGCTAAGGGAGGGCGTCGGTTAATGTGTCCGACGAGCCGCGTAGATTTATAACCGATAGAGCATTAATGCTCTTGGCTACAGAGGGCGACGCAATTCGAGAATTGCAAAACAAGAAAGTCGCCCTCATATTTTTAAGGATGTTATGACAAAAGCCGCACACATAGATTTGACGATACGAGCAGGTCGTGTGGCTCAGTTCGCTTGGCTCGTAGATGAAATTGACATGACGGGGTGGACGGGCAAAGCTCAAATTCGTAAGTATGCAAACAGTCCGTTAATAGCTGAATTTGAAGTGACAATTGATGCTGAAAACGGCATTATCGAAATTGAAATGGATGTCGAAACGGTAAATACGATTCCTGTAGGTCGGTATCAGTGGGAGCTGGTCGTTATCAAATCTGACGGAAGCCCTGTTACGTTTTTTGAAGGTTCGATTGCCGTTGAATATAGTTTGGTGCAGTTATGATTGTCCGTGAGATTATACAGCAGATAACGGTGAAGGAACAGGGTGACGGGCCTGCACGGGTTGCGCTCCTTCAGTCGGAAGTCGTAGTTGCACAAGCGTTCGGAGTGGTGAATATAGTCAGGAATATCGGGCTGGATAAAAACTACGAACACACACAGTCTGTTTCATCAACAACATGGGTAATTGTCCACAATCTAGGTAAGCGTCCGGCGGTTTCGGTAGTGGATTCAGAGGGTCGTGAATGCTACGGCGATGTAGTGTATAATTCGGCTAATCAGTGTACGGTAAATTTTTCAGCTGCGTTTGGCGGCAAGGCATACTGTAATTAAGGAATAACTATGAATCTGTTAAATAACATTACCCTAAACGGCAATGAGATAAAAAATGTCCTGATTGACAAGTTGTCGTCAGCTCCTACGGGAGTGGAAGGGCGTATCTATTACAACACTGTAGCGCACACGCTTGAGTGGCACAACGGAACGGGTTGGACGTCGGGTGTGGGTATATCGGCTCTGACGGGTGATGTTACGGCGTCGGGTTCAGGTTCGGTAGCTGCTACGGTCGCCTTTGTAGGCGGAGCCAGCGCGGCAAATGTTGGGGATGCGGTTACGAAAAGGCACACCCAAAATACGGATACAGGTACATCCAATGCCACGTTTCAGTTGGACAGCGGCAATTCAGGAGCAAAGCTAAAAAGTGCTTCAGGTGAAGTTCAAACGCGCAACGCCGCCGATTCTGCGTATGCGGATTTGAGAACGAATAATTTGAACGTAACAGGTGATGTCGTTATATCGGGTAACATTACCGTGAACGGAACGACAACAACGTTCAATACTACGACTGTGGAAACTGGCGACAATGAGATTCTATTGAACTCAGAAATAGCAGCTGCCACAGGAAATACCGACGGTGGTATTGCAATCAAGCGATTCCACTCGGACGACACTACTCGCCGCGATGCAAAAATCGCATTTGACAATGCAACGACGGCGCGCTGGCAGGCGGTGTTCGGAGTGAGTACTGCGGCGGTAATTACGAAAACAATTGCACTGATTCATGCAGAAACAATTGGTGATGCCTCCGCTACACAATTTACCATTACTCACAATTTGAACTCACAAGATGTCGCTGTTTGTGTTCGCTATGCAAGCGGTACAAAAGAAGTGATTTTGACCGATTGGCGCGTAACAGGCGACAACACTGTGCGAGTGGATTTTGCGGTCGCTCCGGCATCCAACGAATTCAGAGTTATAGTAACAGGATAAAACAGTGAATATCAAAAGTGTTCTGAATATCGCACAAAAAATACTGTTCGGGTCGTACTCGAATGCTTCTCCGGCAGACGGTGAAATTTGGTATGACGGCGCGGATATTTGTTTTCGGATGGGTTCGGCTTCTCATAAGTTGGATAAATATATAATTATGGGAAGCGACCAAAGTTTGACAACCAACAGCACGACGTTTCAGGATGTGACGAGCTTGGTGTTCACTCCCGATATAAATTCAACATATCTGATTGACTGGCTGATTAAAAGAGCCGATGCCGGGGGCGACAATACGAAATTGACAGCTACTTTCCCGTCCGGTGCTACGTGGATGATGTCCGCTTCCAATTCATCAATCGCGTTTAATTCGGGGTCGAGTTGGGTTAATAATTTCCCGCTCGGCGGTACGGGTTTCACGAGGGCAAGAGGAATTTTGACAATGGGTTCTACCAGCGGTAATTTTCAAATACGCGCGGCTCAAGCAAACGGTGAAGCGACTGCTCACGTACTCAAAAAGGGTTCTTTTATTCTACCTAGAAAACTGGTGTGATATGTCAGCAGAACTTATATCCGGTGTGGCATTGGCAGTATTTGGAGCGATTCTGACCGTGAACGGGTGGATGGCGGTTATGATGTTCATTGCAAGTAAGGACATCGCGGTTATGAAAAATGAATTGCAATCCGGCAGCAAGCGGTTTGATGACTTGGAAAACCGAGTGCGTGACCTCGAAAAAGAAAAAAAACAGAATTAATTTTTTATTGGAGCTTTTATGAAAACGACTGAAGTAAAACGATTTCGATACGCGATGTGGCTCTTTGCAATTACGTGCGGCGTGGTGTGGATTACGTATGAAATCTTCCCACAGTTTTCCGTTTTTGGATTCATTTTGCTCGCCGTGACAACGCTCGAAACGTTTGTTGCTTTTCACGACTTTTTTGTGTGGCGTGACTTGGACATTGTGCCTATGCTCAAAACTCACAACATGTCGGTCGCGTTGGTTGTGGCTGCTAAGTATATCGGGTTTGCTCTTGTGATTGCAGCTGCTTTGCTGGCTGTTCCAAAAGCACCCGGCGCGACGGTCGCCGAAGTAGCCCGTCGGTATGTTGGTCAGACCGAGACGCATGGAGCGAACCGTTCTCCGGTAATTGATAAATGGAATATGCGGTACGGAGTCCCGCTCGGCTCGGCGTACTGTGCCACCGGAACGAGCGATTGGCTGGATGAGTCAGGTGCTGTTTTCCCGAAATATCGTGGCGGTTATTCGCGCGGTTTCGTGACAAAAGAATCGCTCGCTCTTCCGTTAAAAAAGTGGATTGATTTGACGGGTTGGATATTGGTATTTGCCCGGAAAGGCGGCGGTCACGTTTGCGTGATTGAAAACGGGTCGCAAAAGGTGAATACAATCGAAGCCAATACATCGCCGGGCAATAGCGGTTCACAATGGAATGGCGGCGGGGTGTATCCAAGAAGCCGTGACCTGAAGCAGCTCAGTAGTAATTACAATGTTTTCCGTGCCACTCATGTAACACCTGTTCGCTATGCGTAATCTCATTTTGCTTTCGTTTGCAATCATGCTTTTGGTCTCATGCAAAAGCACTCCGATTTATCGTGAGACTAGGATTGTTGATACTGTTCTAAAAGTACAACCTCCTGCTATTAATGAGACGTTGGTTGCGGTCGTTCACGATACGGTGGTAACGGCTGATAAGGTTCGCGGAGTGGATACAATTATCAAAATCCGGTATTATCCGAAAACAAATGTTTTGACGATGTACGCACTGCCGGACACAGTGACCATTACCAAACGCGACACTGTTCAGGTTTTTACACAAGGCAAAAGTGACAGTTCTGAGCGTAATATGTGGATTGCGATATTCGTTTCGATTTTATGTGTTGGCTGTTTTCTTCTTTTCATACTTAGAAAAATTCATCTTTAATTTTTACATTTTTATTTAGGAGTATATCATGGCAGTAGGAGGTGGCGCATATAAAATTGCGTATCGTGTGGATAGAGCTGACCATAGCAGAATCATTCCGAAAGGAACTGCAAGTACGGCTGTGGCAGAAGCTGCTGCAACAGCAATTACAGCACCCGCACCAAGTGACGCGGCATTGGTGCTGAAAACCGAAAAAGAGTTCAACAGGTTTGTTGAAAGTACAGGTCTGAAATGGGGTGATGACGGTGTCGGAACGGTTACGTATTCCCATACGTTTTTGAAACAGGCATGGCTTGACTTTGTCGCTATTGCTGCTCCAAAATCAGCTGTGGCAGGTGGTAATGATGTAGAAGAAGCATTCGCAGAGGACGGAACAAAGTTTGGCGGCGCGTCAGCTGCTTCCGGTGCGGTTTATCTGTTCATTGATTTAGGCCCGCTGGATGAAGATGGATTGTTTACAAGCATGTTCATCGGCTCGGTTAAGAAAACAACTAATTCGATGGACTTCAAATCGAAAACATTTGTACGCCCCACATTTGAAGTCTCTACAGTGGAATGCAATAAAACTGGGGGTGCTATAATTCCTCCTGAAGCATTCGATGATACGATATGGGGTACAATAGTCGCCGGAGACAGAACGATTGCAAAAGGCGATTATGTGAAGCAGGCATTTTTAGCCGCTGCTACATAGACATAATTTTTTTTATTCATTTATATAACGTTTGAAACAGCATGAAAACAATTGAATTGGAAATGCCGGAAGGTCAAGTAATCCTCGGCGGCAAAACATATACATTCGAGGGCGGGGTAAAAGAGTTTAAGCAAATTAAAAATTCTTATGACTCACGACTCAAAGCCCTCGAATTTGACAGCGAAACTGCACGTTTACACGCCGTGCAAAAAGCAGACAGAGAAGCGGTAAAAGACCAAGAACTGGAGTCGAACCTTCTTGCAATTGAGCATGAAGCACAGTGGGCTAAAAGAGCAATCGAAAAAGCTGCGATGCTGATTGAAACAAAAGGTTTGACGGAAGCAGAAATAGCCCTGATACAATCGCCCGCCGACGGTGTGTTTTGGAGGCATCAGGACAACGATTTAATTGCGAATTTTCGTATGTGATTTTGATAAACTGATTGAAATCGAAGACGGTCGAATACAAGTTCTGCAAGCAACAGCACGGGTTTGGAGTGTGACACAAGAAGGTGCTGAAGTTCCGCACTGGCATAAATACAACCTGATTCCATGCGCCGAAACCGGACTGAACGAATACAGGGAGCAAATTTGGGTAATGAAATCTCTGGTGTATGAAGCAGGTCAGGGGCGAAGCTCCGAAATCCTGCAACTGCACGAATGTTCTCTTTATTATATATATGAACTGATTACCCTCCGAAAAGCATCGGAGTTTAACAACTGAAAAGCCGCTAAAAACAGCAATCCGCGAACGTTAATCATGCCGCGTGTTGCTTTAGTAGCGGCTTTTTTTATGACTACATTTCACTATGCCTACAGATTTAGAAATACTCCTACAGCCCAAACTTGATAACGCAGCTTTTGATGCCATACTGACAAAGCTCAAAAGTGTCGGTATCAAGATTGACCCTGCGACGGCTGCAAGTTTCAAAGAAGTAACTAAGGAAACTGTAGCATCGAAAGAAGCAGTCGAGAAATTTGACGAGGCGACAAAAAAATCCGGCAAATCTGCTGAGGGTTTGAATAAAGCATTCCAGTTCAATCAAATTCGAGAAGGGCTTGTGGCTGGTGCTACTGCTATTCAGGATTTATCCGCTCCCTTTACAAACCTTGATACGGCTACAGCTCAAATGCGAACGCTCGGAACGGAAGCCGCTTCGATGGCTCCGAGTCTGCGGCAAGCGTCCATTGAAATGTCCACAAAATTGCCTTTCTCGGCAGCTGAATTCCAAACCACGATGTTCGACGCGATGGCGTCAGGTGTTCAGGGCGGTGAGAAGGGATTAAAGACGTTTGCCGATACATCTGCAAAGCTGGCGGTCGGCGGTGGGGCGCAAATTGCCGATGCTACAAAACTGCTTGCCGGAAACCTGAACGCGTATGGTAAATCAGCAGAAGATGCCGCGAAATTCTCGGATATATTCTTTAACACTGTAAACTATGGTGTTACAAGTGTCCCCGAACTCAATGCCAGTTTGTCGAACGTTGTGCCGACAGCCAGTGCGTTCGGTGTCGAACTCGAAAACGTCGGTGCGTCACTTGCATTCATGACCGCCAAAGGTGTCCCCACTGCTCAGTCCACTACAAAACTTAATCAGCTTCTTTTGGAAATTGCAAAGCCGGGAGCGGCTCTTGCACCCATCCTGAAGAAAGCCGGAGTGTCGCTGGAAAGTCTCAAACAAGATGACCTGCCAGTAACGCTCGGAAAAATAAATGAAGCTCTAAAAGCGACCGGGCAAACCGCCGTAGGTGCGTTCTCCAGCTCGGAAGCGTCAGCTGCTTTTAACGTTCTTGCCAGCGACATAGACGGATTTAAAAAGACGTTTGACGATGTGAAAAATACAACGGGAAGCACCGATTTTGCATTCAACGAAATGGGTGATTCAATCGAGGTGCGTTTAAAAGGAATGAAGGCGGCAACAGAAGCGTTCCTCATACAAGGTATTGACAAATTAGGGGCGGGATTTGTAACCGTAACGTCAGCTGCTACACAGCTCGCACCGACCATAACATCGCTCATAGGGCTGAAATCAATTATCCCTGACGGACTGATTGCCAATTCAGGAACATTTGCTAAAAGTCTGCTTACAAAGGTTGTACCCGGCATAGTTGCCACAGAGGGTGCGTCAGCTGCCGGAGCGTCCGGCTTCCAGTTGATGTGGGCTGCTGCAACAGGCCCAATCGGATTAACCGTCGCCGGAATTGCAGCTGTAGCCGTCGGTCTGCATTTCCTTTCGGATGCCTTGCACCAAACAGCCGCCGAGAAGCTGGAGGACAATGCAACAGAGCAGGAAATGATTAAGACGCAACAGGAAGCCACACAAGCGAAATACGACCATGTACTCGCGAACCAACAGCTTTCTAAACAATACCAAGAACTCGCATCAAACACAAATAAGTCCGCTCAGGAAAACAGTAAATTTATTGATGTGTCCGGCAAGCTGGCGCAATCATTCCCCGGCGTTGTTGCGGGTGGCAAAACTACCGAAGAGCAGCTCGCGGCACTCAAAGCACAAACCACCAAATCAAGTGACGAACTGATTAAGCTCGGCGCAGAGCTTTTTAACCTCAACAACAAACTCGCACAAGCGCAAACAGTCCAATTAAATTTGGAGGTGGATGTTGCCAAAGAAGAGGTTGAGAATCAATTAACGGATTCGCTGGATAAGAGTTTTTTCGATTCAATCAAGAGTGTTCTTTCCGGTGATTTTAGGGATTTGGGCGGCGACTTGGCGAACCTCCAAACATTAGGGTTCGCTCAAGAAATTCAAGAAGGGCTTACCGGAACATCCGCTACTCGCAAAGCTGTAGAAGGGTTCTCTAAATCATTCACAGACGGCATTTACACTGCCAAATCCGCCGATGAAATTGCCGCTAAAACTGCTGAGTTCACCGCGAAAATTGCGCTGGACGGTGACAAGATGGGCGTGTCTAAAGAAGAGCAATTGAAGGTTATCAAGTCCATCAATGATTTGGGCAAGAAACGTATTGCCGCTCTCAAAACACAAGCCGACAACGAAAAGAATCTGACTGTGTCGAGCGGTGACATCATTGCTAAACAACTCGCCGACCAAGCCAAACTGGGCGTATCTGCTGCCGATGCAATCAAGAAAATTGCAGTCGGTTTTAATATATCCGAAGCTGCTGCAAAGAAAGCCGCGCTCGCCGGAACATTGAGAGAAGCAGCCAAAGAAGGTGAACCGACCAAAGAGAAAATCGCCGAGATTGCAAAGAATTTTGGTGTGACCGCTACTGAAGCGGCAAAGGTGGTTGAGGAACAAAAGAAACAAAAGGCACAAGCCGAGGCAGTCGCGGGGGCGGTGATTGATATTGCCAAGAATTTTCAGGATTTGAAGAAAGCTGCATCGGACGCTCTTTCTAAAAGTCAGGATACGGGAACGGGTTTGGCTCTTACGATAAACGACATTAAAAAACAAGTAAGAGAAGGTAAGTTTTCTTATGAGGATTTACAAAAGGCAAATACTCAATACGCACTCAAGGCAACGTCGAATCAAGAGTTGATTTCACTTCTTCAACAAAAACACGCAGAAGTGCTGAAAAAGGCGAATGAAGAGTACAGGAGAAACAATGAAATAGCCAGAATTGAAAATAAGAACAACATTCAAAAGAGAAACGATGATGTTGTAAAAGGTGTTCAGAATGATGTGCAAAAAGCTAAGGACGCACTTGATGAAAAGGCAAGATTGCAAGAGGTGGCTGCAAGAGCGTCTATAATCAATCAAAATGACCTTGCTAAAAAGTTATTGCAGATTCAAATTCAAAATAATGTTGAAAAGATTAAAGAGGACATCAAAGCGCAAGAAGCGGTCATTAGAAACAAAAGAAACAGTTCTGCCGGCTCAAAGGAAATTGAAGCAGAAGAAATAAAACTGAATCAGCTGAATGACCAGATTCTTAATAAAACGGCAGAAGGCAATCAAAAACTGATAGAATTGGACGGCAAGCTGGCTGTAGAGCGTTACGCTGCAAAAAAGAAAATTGAAGATGAGCAGCTGTCCTCCAGTATCGAACGCGCGAACAAAGCAGCTGAACGGTTGGCATCCAATGACCTCGCAAATGATGAAACTGCTCTCCAACGTGCTGAAAAATTATCAGCTGCCAAGTTGAAAATTTTAGAGCTTCAGACGGATAGGGAAATCAATGAAGCGATTGATAAAAACGAAAAGGTTATTGCATCCGAGAAGGATTATCAAGCCGCATTACTCACCGGAAATAAAGAAGCCACTATCAAAGCGGCTACTGCTCTTGCCGAAGCCAAAGCAAGTGCATACAATAGCCCGTTAATACAGGCAGCAGCCGAAAAAGAGATTTTAGGACGTGAATCCATTGAAAAGGAATTCACAAAACGTGCTGAAGAAATACGTATAAAATCCCTTCAATCTGCAACAGAACGCGAAGCCCAAACCCAACTGGCAGCTGCCAAAGATTTGTTCGACAAACAGTTCAAAGATGCAGAGAAAAACCGTGATTTGGAATTACAGGCACTCGCTGATTTTGGCAAGAAGAAACTTGAAATTGTAAAGAATCAAGTTTTGCAGGAGTATCCTGTAGTACAAGCTCTTTTCAGTTTTAAAGAAAAATTACTCACTGAATTAAATACTGCTCAAGACGAATCGGCAAAGCGTGACCTCGAAAAAACAAGACAGGACAATGACACTAAATCAGCTGAATTGCTCAAATCATTGGAAGGTGGCAAGGAGAAGTACAATAGTTATACGAAAGCGATAATTGAACTCGGAAACAAGCAAAAAGAAGCTGAAGACAAAGCGAATGAATCACGGTTTGATTTACTCAAGAAATTGCAAAAAGCAGCTGTTGCAACGTTTGAAGATTCTGCTAAGAAGTATGAGCAAAAAACAACAAAGCTCCAAGAGGATTACATGGGTTTGCTCATGGCTGGCAAATCTAGCGAAAAGGAGCTGGGCAAAGCACGAACCGCAATATTTACCAATGTAGCGGTTTCGGCAGGTTTGCAACTTGCTCAATTTGCAGCAGCAGGAACACTGACCGCCGAAAAAGCAGGTAAATTAATGCTCAAATCCGCTTTGAGTGCGGTTCAATCAATGGTGCCTGTTTGGTCGGCTCAAATTCTTGGTGTGTCACTTGGCACACCTCAGTCCGCTTTGTCAGGAAACGCCATAGGGATTGCCGCGTGGATTGCGGCAACTACACTTCTCACAGGGGCAATCGAAGCTGCAAAAGCCGCAATAGGAAACAAGAAAGGTGACTCGTTTGTTCGTGGAAACAACAGTTACGGCACGATAGACGGTAAGCCCATGACTACGACCAGTGACAATATCCCCCGTTTGTTGTCATACGGTGAAGCAGTTGTAACAGCATCGGCAAATTCAGCTCGCGGTAATCATTTTGCAAACTTTGAAATAATCGAAATTGCAAATAGAACTTCACGTTCTTTTGAGGAAATAGTACTTTCAAAGTATCTGATTACTCACGACTCACGCACTCTGACGATGCCGAAACCAAGTCCGATTATAGCTTCGATACGCCAAGACATGATTAATTACAATGCAATCGAACAGGCGGTAAAACAACAAACCGCGACGCTGTTGCCCGTTTTAGGTGCTATTGCGGACAATACGCAAAACACACGAACCGAAGTGAAAAAACAAACGAGCGTGCTGGAGAAAAAGCTGAATCCGGGTAGGAATGTAGTACTAAAATCCGCTGCGTCTAAATCAAGTTTGGGAGGGTCGTACTGATATGAGCTATTACATGAAATTCATCGGCAATACAATCGAAAGCCCAACCGACGGTTCGCCTGTTTCATTGGAATTGAAAATTTTAGGGATAACAATCCGACCGAAAAACCTCGCAGAAATCGTGACGTTTTTCGGCGGTGCAAAGCTCCGTGAACATGTACCGGAACAATCATTCGACATTCAATTTGAGGATTTTTCGACCAAAGATGATTCAATTCAACATACGAATGATGCAATGACCCTGATACAAATTTCATCAATGAAATTTGTATATCTATCCAAACCTGACTCGCCAAAGGAATTGCCGCCACGTTGGAGGCACACTACAGGTTTCCCGCTGTTAGATTTATTTAATGAGCCGAGACGTGTCGTTCTTGACGGTGATATTGAACTGCAACCGAAATGGGAATCCGCTATGGAGTCCCTTGATGTAACTTATACCGATGCTGAATAATGAGTAGAACCGCACAAATATATTCTGCAATCCATACACGCTCGGATGGTGTTCGCGAGCGTATTGAGCTTATGCCAGCTGCAAATGGAATTACCAGTGAAACGCCGTTCCCTAAATTTTCGCTCATGCAAATTTCCGGCGGTGGAGCTGCGTTTGATAAGTATCCGTCAGGTTTGATAAAATTCGATGAACGGACATTGAAATTCCACTTGGATTATATGTACGAAGCTGACCCTGTTCTGACCGACTATATACTATCGCCAAACTATGAAGATTATGTCAATATATGGACAATCTCAACTGACGGCGGGGATTCCGAATTGCCTGTTTCGGAGTTCCCGATTACTTTTAGAGGTGTTCAAATAGCCCAACCGACGGACGAGTTTGAAAACAAGCATACAGGCACGGAAATCACAATTAAAATACTCCATATTGCGCGTTATTTAGCCGAGCAGTCTGTCCCTGCTGAATTAGCAGATACGATTATCGCGCAACTTGACCTTGACTTTTGGGAGTTGTGCTATAAGTGCGTTGCAAGAAGGAATTTGTACGACATAGTTTACACGCAAGCCGACGGCACTGTGGTGTATGTAGCGGACTCCGGCAAACTCTTTAACGAGCCGATTAAATTAGGGGTTCATAACCAAGTGGCTGTTATGTTTAAGTTTCCTATGATTTTTGCTTGTGTCCAATTGTGGATGCAGAAAACGTATGCGCGTATAATTCACGCGGAGGGTGCTGAACTCATGTGGAGAAACGAGGGGTTGCCGTCGGACACATGCACGTTCTATTCGCCGAACCAAACGGCACAGGTTCGACTGGCTGATATTGATACGGATGTAATATTTGGGAAGTGCCAGTTGTGGTTTCCTGCCCTGATTTTTGAAGAGGGGCATAGTGTGGGCGGACTGCAAGATGTTCCGGGGTTTGGCTTGCATTTCGGGACTGCGAAAGTAATTGGCGGGTATTTGTTCGACGGTGAAATGTTTAGGTCGTATCAAAGTATTCATGATTGGATTATGGATATTGCTTCTAACTTTTTCTGCAAAATAACATATTCGATAACGCCTACCGGGAACGTGGAAATATCTTGTTTGCCGTTATTGTCAGAAGAGCCGATTATACTAAACAAGTCCGATTTTGTGCGCGAGGAAAAGACGTACAAACGAAACTTGGACAGGGTTCGCGGGTGTGATGCCGAAGTATCGGGGGGCGGGGAAAATGATATTACGCAGGTTGAGTATTTTAAGAACGGCTCGACGGAAAATCGGACAGAGGGTAATGTGAAATGCCTTTTTCACAACAGCCCTTCTGCGTCGGGTTTTGACGATGAATATTTTGAAGCACAATCATATTTTACTGCGCCCTATTATGCGCCTGAATTAAAACGCAATGGCAGCTTGAGTGCAACTCATCGAATATACGCTGCAAAGCGAAACGGGTTTCGTTCAAACGTTCTGTATTGCGATTTCTCTTCGGAAGAGTATTTTCACAATTCCTATGGTTTGCAGTTTGTAAGGGCAGGCAGAAATGTTGTGCTGACTGACGGCGTTTCGTCTTATGACCGTTCGCGTGACGACGATATGCCGATTTTTGATTATTCGGGCAGGAGCGTAGCAGAAGAGCTGATTCAGGGATGGGCTGTTGAGATTCAGAAAACGGACGGGCTGCCGTATGCGCTCTGCCTTGCTAATACACAAATATTTGCAAATACAATGCTCTATGAGGGTACGGCGGATTATAAGGTTATCTCGCCGTCTGATGTGGGCAAGGTCTATGATATGACTGAATTCATACACCCTGCACTGGAGGGCAAAACGCCGCAATATGCGATATTGACAAAAGTGACCGAAAACAGGGACGAACACAGTAATTTATTGCCAAGTTCGGTAGAATTTTTTGCATTTAACGGGGACTAGAACGGACTATGTTTGCGCAAACTACAAACGGCAGGCGAACACACAAGCTAAAGTTTAATGCTTATTCCGACAGGACCAAGCAGATTTTGGCAAGTGTAATGCAAAAGATAACGAATACTGTAACGGAAATCAACCAAAAGCTCAATGTGTCTGAGCTTGAGCCGCATTTGTCGGCTGTTTACGACCAGATTTTGGAGCAAGTTGCCGACCGTGACAGAGCGTTGGAGTGTTTTGCCAAGTCGTTAATCAAGCCGGAAACCCGCCCAATTATCGTAGCAAGAAATCCAACGGCGAATTTTGCTGTGAACGCCGGAGCTATAACGCCAATACCATTTCAGGGACTCGTGGACAATCACGCTGATTACGATTTTTCAAATGGTGTTGTGACTCCAAAAAGACGCGGCTGGTATAATGTTTTTGGTTATTGTTTTGATACGTACAATCAAGCTGTTTTAACGTACAACCTGCATATACTAAGTCAAGGGACAATGTCAATTGTTGATTACCACTTCAATCAAAACAGACCGTTTAAATTGATGGGACAGGCGTATGTGTATTGCAACGGAACGACAGACACAATTACACTGTGTCTGTCCCACAATAGCGTTCTTGTTCCCATGCTGTTCAAAGTCGCTGATTTTCAGCATTTGTCGTACATGACCGTTAGTTGGGTAGGAAATGAAAATTCAGCATTTATAGTATAATTTTAAAGAGGGTTTTATGTGCGATTGCAAATCAAGGATTTTACAGCCAGTGACAGAAGATGTCAAGGTTTTTGAAGATGTTTTATCGCCGTTTGAATCGGCATTGGTAGCTGGAAAGTCGGTATTTGGAGCAATACCGATTAAGTGTTTTTTTAGAGGTGCAGGTACGGTTACGGAGTTGCTAGGTTTTGAGCTGATGGAGCGGTGTAACGCTGGTGGTACATTGTTAAAGTTGCCAGTAAAGTTTGTTTTGCTTGGATATAACGGCTATTCTGTTGCAGCTGGAGAAGCGTATGCGGCAACAAACGCCACTGAAGAAGCAAACCCTATTTTGTCCATTGACAAGCTCACAGCACTAGAATATGAAGAGCTGGGCAGTCAAATCGCGCTAGGTTTCAAACAGGCGCGACCCGGAACGTTTGTTAAAAATCCTAAAGTGTTCACTGCACCCGAAATTGAAGCAGGCGGCAATACGACCGTATATCTGCACATATTGGCAAATGGAAGCGGTACGTATTCAGCTGGTGAATTTGCGTATGACGCTCGTATAAGAGTGAAATATAGGAGGTATGACCATTGTTAAATTGTCGGTGTTTTTTTTTACTGTTCTTTTACATTTTAAGAGGTTTATATGACTGTTGTTGTAAATAGTCCGCTATCGTACTTGGGAGGCAAGTCAAAGTTAGCTAAGATAATAATAAAGGGTATTCCACATCACGATAAATATGTGGAGGTTTTTGCTGGAGCTGCATGGGTTCTGTTTAAGAAGCCCCGCTCGAAAGTAGAGGTGATAAACGATATAAACAGTGAACTTGTGACCATGTATAGGGTATTGCAAAATCACTTGGAAGAGTTTGTGCGGTGTTCAGAGTATCTATTAACGGCAAGGGATGAATATAACGCATTGAGGGATGCAAACCCTCACACTCTTACAGATATTCAGCGTGCAGTACGGCTGTACTTCTTGGTTAAGAATACGTTTGGTAGCAAGCTGGACTTTGGTTCGTTTATCGTGCCTACTACACGTAAGCCGCGTCCAAACCCTGTACAGATACAGGAACAGCTCAAAAGTGTTAGAGAGCGGCTGTATGGTGTCACAATTGAAAATAGACCATACGAGCAAGTAATCAAAGCTCAAGACAATCCCAATACTTTCTTTTATGTTGACCCGCCCTATTACGGGTGTGAAAATGAATATGGTAAGGGTATCTTTGCCCGTTCTGATTTTCAGCTATTAAGAGATGTTCTTGCCGGGTGCAAAGGTAAGTTTATGATGTCTATTAACAACGTGCCATACATAAGAGAGCTGTATAAGGATTTCTACATTAGAGAAGTATCTACGATGTACTCTATAGCAAAGGATGAATCCAACAAGGTTACTGAGCTTTTGATAACCAATTACGACCCGGATACAGTAGAGCCAGCGTATCCTGACTATTAAAGAGAAAGCCCTGCTATTGTAAAGTAGCAGGGCTTTTGTCTGACATTGCAGCAGTATTGTTATGAGTGTTTATTTATTGATTGTGCGGTAATTATTATGTAGTTTTGCACGTCCGTTCCCATATTATTTTTACAAAAGTCTTTAAGCCAAAAAAGCGAAAATAATATAGTAACAGGAAAAAATAATTTAGTAACGGTCACTATGCACGTCTATAGTTAGTCCCGAAATTAAGTCCCTAAACTATATATATAATTTCGGGACTTAATTTCGGGACTAAGTTTCGGTATTAAGCTCCGGTAGGAGCGACATAGTAATAGAAAGCAATTGAACAGTAACGACAAAGCTCCATCGGAGCGACATAGTCTGTTACACCGATATAATTCATTGTATCTATTATGGTTACATTGTCGTTTCTGTGTCACTCCTAGCGAAGCTTTGTCAATTTTGTATTTACTTGCTATTACTATTAATCCCTTAGCGGGGAAATGGAGATGTTAATTCCGAAATTAAGTTCTGAAATTATATATATGAGTTTCGGGACTAAGTTTCGGTATTAAGCTCCGGTAGGAGCGACATAGTAATAGAAAGCAATTGAACAGAAACGACAAAGCTCCATCGGAGCGGCATAGTCTGTAGCGCCAGTATAACTCAATATTTTTAAAGTGGTTACATTTTAATTTCTATGTCACTCCTACGGGGCTCTGTCGTTTTTCTACCCATATACTATAAAGTAATTCAACAGTAATGGCAAAGCTCCATCGGAGCGACATAGTCTGTTACGCCGATATAATTCATTGTATTTATTATGGTTACATTGTCGTTTCAGTGTCACTCCTACGGAGCTTTGTCGTTTTTCAATTTACATACTATTACTATTAATCCCCTAGCGCGGAAACTGGAGGAGTTAGTTCCGAAATTAAGTTCCGAAATTATATATATGAGTTTCGGGACTAAGTTTCGGTATTAAGCTCCGGTAGGAGCGACATAGTAATAGAAAGCAATTGAACAGTAACGACAAAGCTCCATCGGAGCGACATAGTCTGTTACACCGATATAATTCATTGTATCTATTATGGTTACATTGTCGTTTCGGTGCCACTCCTACGGAGCTTTGACAATTTTGTACTCACTTGCTATTACTATTAATCCCCTAGCGGGGAAATGGGAGGAGTTAGTTCCGAAATTAAGTTCCGAAACTCATATATATGAATTACGGGACTAAGTTTCGGAACTAAGTTTTGGTATTAAGCTCCGGTAGGAGCGACATAGTAATAGAAAGTAATTGAACAGTAACGACAAAGCTCCATTGGAGCGATATAGTCTGTTACGCCGATATAATTCATTGTATATATTATGGTTACATTGTCGTTTTTGTGTTACTCCTAGCGGAGCTTTGTCAATTTTGTACCCATATACTATTACTATTAATCCCCTAACGGGGAAACAGGAGGAGTTAGTTCCGAAATTAATACAATAGTTTCAGGGCTAAGTACCGTTCCCGACAAACCGACACGACAGAGGCACTGTCGGTTTGCACTGTCGGTAAGTACTGTCGGTAAGTGAAACCGAGAAAGGGATGGTTATTACATCCGACTCATTATCACGCCCCCAAAAACCTCTTCCGTGCCGCCCTATCAACCACCCACAGCAAGAAGCAGCCACTTAGCAAAAGCACAAGCGAGCCGGAACTTTTCACAGGAATAAATTGCGATATGGCAGTAAAAAAGTCGGTGACGGAGTGCATGGCAGTAACCATCCGGTCTGAATAACTGTGTACTACATTCTGAATTTCGGACGGTTTGTACACTGCGGCTTGCTTTTGGGGAATTGACGCAATGAATATTCCGAAGCTGATGATAATACTTGCAGCCACGAGCCAGCCGATCTTGATTTTCTTTAGTGCAATTACTTTTGGTTTGGATTTTGGAATTGGCTCGTTCATTATTGATGCCATCAAATGAACTGAGAACTCAGGCGAAGGTTCTACAGCAGGACTCCGCTTGAGGACACTTGTCATAGCCCGGTGCTGCTCAACCTCGTGGCTACACACCGAACACTCTCGCAGATGCACTGCAATCCGTCCGGATTCGGCGGGCTGCGACGTGCCGTCTATATATTCAAAAATTTGCTCTTGTGTTAAATGTTTCATGACTTTTATAAACATATAGCAAAACATTCTAGGGTAATTCATTAAGTGGCAGCCGTCTTGAAATTGCCTCGCGGAGCATCATCCGTCCACGAAAAAGACGGGTCTTTACTGTTCCGAGTGGCATCCCGGTTACTGCGGTAATTTCGTCATACCGCAATTGCTGAACGAAAAAAAGCGTTAGCACGGACGAGTATTCCACCGGTAAACGTTCAATTTCGCGATAAATTATTGTGTTGTCTTCGTGCTCTTCGAGTAGTTCATCGGGAGCGTTTGAGTGTGATGCATCGGGTAATTCTATTTCCCTGTCGTCTTCGCTAAGGGATGTAAATACTGCGCTGCCTCTTTTTTCGAGTGCCGACGCACAAACATTATAGACGATTCTATAAAACCATGTAGAAAAATTCGCTTTCCCCTCAAAACTTCCCAGCGAACGAAATACTCTCAAAAAAGCATCTTGCAGTGCTTCTTCGGCATCCTCACGGTTTTTGAGCATCCGCAAGGCAAGCGTCATTGCTTTTGCTTGGTGACGTTCTACGAGCAGTGAGAATGCCCGCCGGTCGCCGCTCAGGATTTTTTGAATAATTTCGTGTTCTTTCATGCAAGAGGGGAGTAACAGTTTCTGTCCTTCTACTTAATAACTGATGATACACAAGAATAAGTTTAATTTGAAAATTTCCGTTATGGTTATCAGCATTAAATCCCGTTAGGGATGCTATATCGGTAGAATATTGAATCAACCTGTTGAAAAATCCCGTTAGGGATGCCATATCGGTTAGACAGACGCTGCCGTTTTTTAACCGATATTACGTTCCTACGGAACTCAGGTAGTTTTTATGCCAGCTTCTACCGATATTACGTTCCTACGGAACTATTCTAGACTGAATTACAAATAGTAATTTATTTTTCCTGCGTAACATCAGTTAATAAGGCAATTGTATCACCGTACATAAACATAGATGTCGGTATCTGTTCTTTTCCATTCTACGAGTCTTCCTGACGGCATTTTGATTTTTCCTTCTTTTACGCCTTTTCGCATTTGGTTAAAAGCATAATTTGCCCCTTCCTGGTCTTTTCTGTCAATTGCATCGGATCTGAATAAAAATCCGGTCTCCCGTTTTGCTTCTGTCGAACATTTTGAACTTCCGGCATATTCACACCTGATATCTGTTCCCCAATAGTCCCAATGAACAACTTGGTTAGCATAGCCGTTGGGTCCGCCATTCTTAGCTGTTAGCCGATACCATGCATAACTATCGGAAGTGGATATGCTGAAGAATATGATTACTCCTGCAATAAGTGAATAGAGTGATTTCATTATAATAGCTCCGATGAAAAATATAGAATTGAAGAAAAATATTTTGTTCAATATAAGTAGCAGGACAGATTTATTTTAATTTTAAATGCCCTGTCATTCTGAACGTTAGTGAAGAATCTCCGTATGCTGCTTAAGCCCTTTATGATATATTGCTTTGCGGGTATTCTTCGGTCTAAGAATCCCTCAGAATGACTGCAAAATATAATTTCAAATAATTCTGTTTCATTAAGTAGATATAAAATCAATCTACCGAAACTGTAATTTCAAGATTTGTTTTATTCCACCAAACATACCTGCCGGATTGCAATGTTTTATTTCCTGAGTTTACACCTTTTTTGATTTGGGCAATAGCATAGTCGGCTGCTTCGCGGTCGTTATCGTCAATATTGCTTTCAATTATCTTATCACGAAGGGTAGAGGCAGGGCATTCATCATATCCTTTGGTCTTGCACCAGATATAGGTGTCCTTGCCTTTTCCTACATAGGATACATATTCATATCCGGTTGCACCACCTTTTTTTGAGAGGAGCGGCGCAAAGTATGAGCGAAACAATTGAGATAAATACCCTTCCTGTCCTGTTTTTTTAACGACCAGTCTATATTTTGCTTGGCTGTCCACTGCCAAGAAACTCATAAGTATTACCGAAACGACAATGAAACGAGAGAAAGTTTTCATGTGATTTTCAACTATAAGTTAATTGTTTCAAATGAAGAAGCGGAAATGCTGTTACCTAATCATCCTCTTTGACCGAAAAATTAACAATTATGTTTCACTTACTCGAAAAATATTTTCATTAATAGTGAAAAACTCATTTTTTTTCTACGATTTGAAACCTTGATTACTTTTTTCCTGTCAAAGGTGGTAAAGACAGTCAATCTATTTATACTATACTATCAAGGCAAACTTATGGTACATCCTGAAGAATTATTCATTCCTCTTGTCGCAATTCTCAGTACATTTGGCATACCCGGTTTTGTGATATGGAAATACATCGAAGCACGTAATCGTGAGCGTATGGCAATCATTGAAAAAGGATTAGCAGCGGAAGAAATACGTGAACTATTTAAACAAGAGCATCGCCAAAAAAGAAACCCTAATCCTCTTAACAGCTTGAAATGGGGACTCCTGATATTTTTTGTGGGCATCGGCATAATGACCGGCATTGCCATTCATGAGAATTTTGGTATGACTGAAGATTTTATTCCGGCTCTCGCTTTTATAGGCGGCGGGTTGGCACTGCTTATATTCTATGTGGTTGCAGCAAAAAAAGAAAAGGAAAACAGACGGGAAGAAGCCGGCAAAGCATTGCAAATGTAAACGTAACGCTAGCGGAGGTCTCATATCAGCCCTTTCCTGCAATACTATAGCAGGGGAGGGCTGATTGCGTTTTATAGAAGTACAGGACTGATAACTCCCGCGAAGAAACCCGGTACATTAAATAGTTGTAATTTACCATAAGAAACGCGTAAGGAAATTAGCATACAATTGGTTGTAAGCATACCATGGATATTGTTATTTCTTATATTAGGTCAGGTCGTTTGTTTACCATCGTGCATTGTCATGTTATAAAGGTCAAAAAGCAACTGAGTCAAGGCAGCTGTTACAACTGCCTCTCCACTCAGACGCTTAGCAGGCAGGTCGGTTGTAGCAACCGACCTGACCAAAAAAAAATCTACTGAATTTTTTAATGCTAATTGTTTATTCTTGAAACAAAACGCATCACCGGCTGTCAGTCTAAGTATATGAATCAAAAATTTGACACATATTCAGATAATGAACTGTTTTCGATGCTCACATCACGTGGACACCGGGAACAAGCGTTCAAGGAACTGTATCGCAGATTCGAGCAGCGTGTATGGGCGTACAGTAGAATTTCACTCCGGAATGACGAGCAAGCCAAAGATGTTGTTCAGGATGCTTTTATGCGGTTTTACAAGGCAGGCGAACACGGAGCGGTTGTTGTAAATATTGCAGCGTATTTGATGAGAATTGTTCGCAATCTTGTCATAGATGCGCAGCATAAAACATCGCAGCAGTTTGTGAATATAGATGATTTGGAAATTTCAATTCCGATGGAAGAGGATAATCAAAAGGAACTGGAGCAGGTAATCGAAACCGCATTGCAGCTCTTGCCGGAAGAATACAGGGATGCTTTGATAATGCAAACCTATAGTAATATGACTTATAATGAAATAGCAATAGTGCAGGAAGTTCCGGTGACTACTGTACGGAACCGGATAGTCCGTGCAAAATCACGACTGCGTGAACTGCTTTCGGGTTATGTAAACAGCGGAGAATAATTATGGATTCAAACGAGCAATATTATAAAGATTTAGTGCAACTATTCGTGGACGGAGAAACCACCGAAATAGAAAATGAGGTGCTTTTTCAGTCACTCACTGAAAATACATCCCTGCAACAAGAATTGCAGTCGGCAGTGCGCTTCGGGAAGGTTATACTTACTGCTTCAAAAAGGTATAACGCTCCACCTGATTTGTATTCATCGGTTATGAATACGGTAGGGCTAGATGCTGTAGAAATTGCGACAAAAGCTAATCCCGTTGTTACGATTGTGAAGTCACTTGTTCTCGTTTCTCTGGGTGCTTTGGTTACACTCGGAATTGTAAAATTTACTGATACTGAAAAGCCCAACAAACAGGTCGCATCATCAATTACTCCGAGAGTACAAAGTCACGAAGAAGGGGTCAATACTGTTTCACACGATAATAATGAATCCGAGTCGGTGAGTGTGGCTAGGAATCTATCGAAAGAAAATAACACGGATAAACATTATGATAATGAATTGCCACAAAATAATACAGAAGAGTTCACGAAAAACGAACAGCATACCAAGCTGAATAAGAGTTCTATACATAAGTATTTTCAACAAAATACTCCTCAAAATAATAGTTCTGTGTTAGATAATTCTCAGAATACTATCGTACAAGTCAAAGAAGCAATGAGTCGTAACAGGCAGAATATCAATTCACAATACAGTAATCAATTGAATAGTAATTCACCCAAAAATCCAGCAGAACTGAACGGTTATTCATCTGTGCCTGCTGATATGCCGGATGCTGCTATACAACAGCAAATTTCGTTGGTCTCATTACTATCCGTCTCCTCTGCTGCTTCATCACTGCCAATGAACCCGCAGATGCGGACAATCATAGATATGCAAGAGACGGACGGTTTTACTAATCATTCGTGGTATGTGCCGAGGTTTGTATCGGCGCGAGGAATGATGGGGATAATACGAACTGCAAATACTATAGATGCCACAGCACTCACACTTACTCCCGATGTAGCTTTGGGTGATATTGCAATTGATGCAACATGGGCGGTTTCCGAAAATACCTCGCTGGGAATAGAAGTAGGGCGGGAACGCTTGCCACTGTACTCAATACAGAATATTAACGGTGTTAATACCTACACCCTCAAAAATAACATTACGTGGGCAGCACTCAAATACCGCCTAGATTACCGTCCCGATTTGTTGGAGTTTTTGTTACCGAATAGTCAGTCGTTTTGGTGGACATCGGCTTTTTCGGCTGGGTTTAGCGATGCGGGGATGCTGCTAAAATCACAGGCAATGCTTACGTATAATTTTTACGACAAATATCATATATCACTCGGACCCGAATTTACATTTCAATTAATTAGCAATAACAATTCATATCAGTCTGCGCTTCGATCGGGCATAGGGCTTGGTATAGGTTATGAATTTTAATAATTTAAAAGAATAAAATATGAAACACATACTTTTTTTTTGTTCGGTCGTGGTAATAGCATCAATAGTAAGCTGTACTACCGACCATTCACTCTCACCTGAATATGAATGTAATGTTCCCTCAACTCTGAATAATGCAAAAACCAGTTCGTCGTGGATATACAAGCGTACTCTTCTTGATGCTCAAGGTAATCCTCTGCGTAGTCAAACATCATCGGCAATTGTAGTATCTTTCGACACCCTTACTCTTATCGGCAGGGACGTTGTATATACCAAAGCCGGATTGCCTTCTCTAAAATTTGAAGACCGTTACTCAAATGACGGTGGCTTGACATACCAAAGAGATACTGTCTATTGGGTGGTAACTCCGAGTGAATTTTATGTCAATAATCTCGGATTTCAAAACCAGCTGTGCAACTGTTTCTACAGAGAGAGCTTGAAATGGCGTGTATATGAAGATTGCAATAAGACCAGCCAAAAGACTATTGACACTACTTTTCTCGAACCGTCATTTCCTGCGTTCCAAACGGATGGCAGCACAACGTATGTGTCGGTTGAGGATGGAATTAAAAATTTGTATCTTACATATGGGAACGAAGCAATTTCCGTGAATGGTGAATCAATTTCAACGAAAAAATCACAATCACTACTTATGTTTTCAATGAAAATAATTTCTCCGAACGCAGTGACATTCTCGAACGGTAGACGTACAAATGAGCTGTCCGATGATAGAACGGTATGGACTAATCGCAACATCGGCATCATCAAAGAACGGAGTATGTCGGTAGATAATACAAATCCCGGTGCTTTTAATATTCCGCATAGTTTTGAGAGAATACTTGTTACCTATACAATTATCAATTAGCAGAAACTGACGTCGTTGTCAAAATGGGAAGGTTCGGAATACGGACTTTCCCATTTTGATTTTATAGGTAATCGCACTGTGAACTTTTTTCCAAAATAACATTTTCTAAAAATTTGTTGGCAGGATTTCCGTTATTAATAGTTCAAAATAGAGTTAATGCTCTATTCTACTTCTCAACTATTCTAAAAATCCTGCATGAAGCTACTCTACTCTTATCTCAGACAATATTGGAAATTGGTTGCCCTCGCCCTTGCTCTTGCCGCAATAAATCAAGCTTTCTCCCTTACCGACCCGCTTATTGTCAGTGTAATTATTGATGATTATGCTACCAAATTCAAAGAACTTTCTCAGTCTGATTTTATATTCGGTGTTTCAAAATGGCTTGGATTGGCTGTTGGTGCTGCATTTGTTTCCCGTGTAGCAAAAAACTTCCAAGACTATTTTATCAACACCATCACCCAAAAACTTGGTGCTCAAATCTATTCCGATGGACTTCGCCATTCGCTTGAATTGCCCTATTCTGATTTTGAAGACCAGCGAAGCGGCGAACTCTTAGGCAAACTTCAAAAAGTTCGCTCGGATGTAGAACGTGTGATTAATGCTACTGTGAGCATTCTTTTCACGACGATTGTCGGGGTGATATTTGTGATGTCGTACGCAGTTGTTATCAATTGGAAAATCATTCCGCTATATTTCGGTTCAATTCCGATTATTGGGTATGTAAGTAATAAACTTTCACAAAAGATTAAGAATATCCAAAAGGTGATAGTCGGTGAGACAACCGCGCTTGCCGGGGCAACCACAGAATCACTTCGTAATATAGAACTTGTGAAGAGTTTAGGGCTAGCCCAGCAGGAAATAAGCCGCCTCAATACCACCACAGACAAAATCCTTGTGCTTGAACTCAAGAAGGTTCGCTATATCCGTTCCCTGAGCTTTGTACAGGGTACAATCGTGAACTTTATCCGTACCTGTATTCAGTTCTTGATGCTGTACCTTATTTTCGCACAAGAAATTACCATCGGTCAGTACTTTACGTTTTTTATCTATTCGTTCTTTATTTTTGGTCCATTGCAGGAATTGGGAAGCATTATCAGTATTTACCGCGAGGCAGAAGTATCGCTCAATAATTTTGATGAAATTCTTAAAAAGCCAAAAGAAGCCAAAGCTGAAAACCCGCTGCCGATTGATTCTATTGATACCCTCGAATTTAATAATGTAACATTCAAGCACCTGACCGCTTCGACCAATGCACTCGATGAAATGTCGTTCAAGGTGCAGAAGGGGGAAACCATTGCTTTTGTAGGTCCGTCAGGTTCCGGTAAGACTACGCTCGTTAAATTGCTTGTGGGGCTGTATCATCCTGTTACAGGTGAGATTCTCTATAATGGTGTGGAAGGCAAGGAAATAGATCTTGATAAATTACGGGAAAAAATCGGGTTCGTATCGCAAGATGCACAGTTGTTTTCCGGGACAATCCGTGAGAACCTATTGTTTGTGAATCCTACTGCTACTGACGCAGACTGTTTGGATGCACTGAACAAAGCTGCCTGTCAGAACCTTTTAGCTCGTGCAGACAAGGGATTGGACACCGTCATCGGTGAAGGCGGGGTAAAAGTATCCGGCGGGGAGAAACAACGACTTTCGATAGCTCGCGCTCTATTGCGCCGTCCCGATTTGCTTATTTGCGACGAGGCGACATCTGCTCTCGACTCACTAACGGAAGATGAAATTACCTCTACAATCCGTGAAATTTCTGCTCAAAAACATCTCATTACGATTCTGATTGCCCACCGACTTTCTACGGTTATGCACGCCGACAGGATTTACGTACTAGAGCGCGGCAACAAGATAGAATCCGGCAAGCACGAAGAACTGCTCGAACTCAAGGGGCTGTATTATGCGATGTGGAGACAGCAGATAGGGGAACGGGACGGGTTGCGATTGGCTGCGAAGAAAGCGGAGTTGAATTGATTCGGCTGACTTAGACCTTCAAGGTTTTCAAAAACCTTGAAGGTCTAGAATTTCTTTTTTTTGGAATTTTAGATAAAAATTATGGTACAAATAAACATAACCTACGAAGGCGACCTCCATTGCCGCCTAGTCCACGCGCCTTCCGGTGCAACTGTTGAAACAGACGCCCCGCTCGACAACAAAGGACGCGGCGAAAGTTTCTCACCAACGGATATGGTAGCCGCTGCACTCGGTGCGTGCATGGCAACTATCATGGGTATAAAAGCCCGCGACCGGGAATTGGACATTAACGGAACCACAGTCACAGTCCAAAAAGAAATGACAAGCCAGCCCTTCCGCAAGATTGGACGCTTGATTGTAGATATACTTCTTCCTCGCCAGTACTCCGAAGAAGAAATGACAGTTCTCCGTAATGCTGCCCTGACATGCCCTGTTATGAAAAGTATCAATACCGATATTATCGTCGAAACTACATTTCGACACCTTTAATTTTGAGTTTATTTTTTGAATGTTTTATAGCAATTTCATGAAAATTTTTTCCCTGTTGTTCGTTCTGCTTGTTACTTCTCAGTACGCTTTTTCACAATCTTCATGGCAAAGTAAATCATCGGGTTGGCAACTCATTTCTCTCGAACAGCGTAAAGAGTGTTTTGCACTTAATGATAAAATGAAGCAGTATTTGGATAAAGCCCGAAATGAGCTATCCTCCACAAAGGAAGTTCTCGCATTGGCGAAATCAAAGGGATTCAAGGAGTTCACCGAGCCGTCACAAGCAAAAGCGGGTGCAAAACTCTGGGTTAATAACCGTGACCGTGCCATAGCACTTGTTGTAGTGGGAAGCAATCCCATCATAAACGGTTCACGGCTGATAGCAACCCACCACGACAGCCCGCGTATTGATATTAAAGCACGTCCGCTCTATGATGCCGGTGGCTATGCCATGCTTCAAACGGTATTTTACGGCGGAATCAAAAAATATCATTGGGCGAATACTCCGCTTATGCTTACCGGCAGAGTAGACACGAAGGATGGAAAAACAATCGAAGTTTCAATAGGCGATGATGCCGACGAGCCGGTTCTGATTATCCCCGATGCTGCTCCGCATTCGGATAGCCCTCTCCGCACAAGAACATACACGGGAGTGTTTGAGGGTGAGGAGCTTGACCCGATTATCGGTTCGATGCCTCCTGCTAAAGGAAGTATAGCAAGCCAAGTTATGACTCTGCTTAATGAGCAATTCGGGATTTCGGAGGAAGATTTCGTAAGCGCAGAGCTTAATCTGGTTCCGGCTACCTCACCGCGAGATGTTGGTTTGGATAGGGCACTTACTGCTGCGTATGGTCAGGACGACCGTTTATGCTCGTTTATCGCGGTAAATTCTATTGTGGAAATGAATGGAACACCGAACTTTACATCAATCGCCTATCTCACTGATAATGAAGAAACCGGAAGTATCAACAACACGGGGGCGCAATCAAGTTTTCTGAGTGCACTCTACGGACGGCTAACCGAAGGTCAACTTGGCGACAAGTATTCCGACAATGAAACACGCAAAGCACTTCATAACGCACAGGTAATCTCTGCTGATGTCAATGATGGGGTCAATCCGCTTTTCCCGTCACTTTCCGAGGCGAGTAATGCTGCACGGTTGGGTTATGGTATAGCGATTAAACGGTACGGACGCTCCTTTGATGCCAATTCAGAATTTACCGCCCGTATCCGCAAGCTTCTGGACGATAATACCATCCCCTGGCAAACGGCATCCTATAAAGTGGAAAGCGGCGGGGGTGGCACGATTGGCGGCTTTATGTCCAGGGAGGATATGGAAGTGATTGATATAGGTATCCCCATTCTTTCGATGCACTCCACGTATGAGGTTTCATCGAAGGTGGATGTGTGGAATTTGAGCCGGTTTTTTACTGCATTTTATTTGTCTGGGAAGTAGGGGCTATCATATTTCCTATTCATGTATCAATATCATTTAGGTCAGGTCGGTTGTTACAACCGACCTGACTTCTAAGCATCTATATGGAAAATCAGTTGCAACAACTGCCTTGACTTGAAAACAGATGCAGTCATATCGGTTCTACAACCGATATGACTGAGGATATTCTCTTTTCAATGTGAAGCAGGATTCCTCACAAACAACTCCTGATACGCTAAATACTCCGGCAGATTCCACGACAAAACACCCTGCGACTCCCACCGTTTCTTAAATTCCTGTTTCCTTTTTTCGATAATCGAATGGTATTTTTCAGGCGTTCTGTTCGTCTTGACAAATGAGAATTTTGCTTTTTGAATGGTATCTATACGTGATAACTCCGAAAGAGGTTTATCCAAATCTGCAAGGCATTGGTCAGGGAAATCTTCCAAACATCCTAAATCCAAATACGATTTATCTGCATTCCTGAAATTATAATTTACAATAAAACTTTCCCAATTTATAAATGAGCTGACTACCAGTACTACGTAAAATGCAAAAGCGTTTGATTTAAAGAGGTAAAAAGCCGACTTCCGTTCCTTTACTTTGATATATATTGTATAAATACAATACATTGTAAGCACCAAAAAAATAATGACACCGATTCTTTTGTGAGCCAAAGCGAAATAGTTTATATACCAGAAATTCCTGATGCCGACAGACACTGCAAGTATTGCATTCTGAAACAGCCAAATATATGTCAGCACTTTAAGAAGGGTATTTCCTTGGTAGAAATTCAAATTCCTGCGGAAATAGAATAAAACTAATGCCAATGAAATGAATATTGAGAGAATTAGCAGGTCAGTCGCTTCGTGTACAAACTGTTTTAGAAATTGACCGTCCCATTGAAAATTAAACCACACCCAGTTTATATCAATTGCATTTAATACAAGCAAAATTGAATTTAATACGATAAGCAGAAAAACACCGGCTTTGTATTCATTCTTCAGCGAAGTGAATCTAAAAGATGAACTGTGTCTAACCCTATCCCGTGTCAGTAATTCTGTAGATTCCCTGTCTGATTGTTCAATTTTTCGGTTGGATGTTCTAAGTAAGATGAAACTGCTGAAAAGTAAACCGATCAGAAAAGTAACAATTATTGTGAAATCAAAATCTTTGAATAGGAACTGTAAACTGTCTCCAAGAAAAGAATCTATGGATACCATCAAATTATCAAAAACCGGATTTGCATTTCTATAAATAGCTATAAAGATAAATATAATCAATACAGGGATAATGAAAATCTTCATTATCTTTATAGTTCTGTCTAGTTTTTTATTATTAAAATTCAGTTCGGAGAGCTCTCTGACAAATCGAAGTTGTGATGAAAGTATATTTGAAGCTGAAAGTCCGAAAGTATGGAGAAGGGACTTTGCTTCGGGATATATAAGTATCCCTACAAAGATAAACCCGGAGAGGAGATTAAGGAAGATTGAAAACGGTGAATTGGTCAGAACTGAAAATAGTGCGGTGGATAGAACTCCTATGCTGCACACTATCCGGTTAAGCCCTGTGAACCTGAACGAAGTCGAAACTGCAAGCCATATAAAAAGACACGTTTCATAAATCAATACGTTTAACCCCGGAGACTGATTGTGAAACAATGCTGTTATTATGATTGCACTTAAAAGTACAATAGCGAGATGTTGTTTGTTTGTCATATATGTTTATGTTAGTTAAAGAAAACAAATAAAGTACATAAACGTATAGATTTACATGGTTTTTTATTTTATTGGTTATTGAACAAAAATATAGTTCTTGCAAGCAATTGAATCTTTGCTAAAGCAGTCTATATAAGTGATAGGACTAAAACAACTGAATTATTAAATTCAGGTAATTATTTGGTTGAAAAATTGGCAAGTACTAGATGTTTCGACTAAGCTCAGCATGACAAATAAGTTACGTCACACTGAGTTTGTCGAAGTGTTCAATTACGTGCCAAATTATGGATATTAATTGCGACGGTTATTTTTATCTCAGCACTTAATTATTCCAGAAAGTATCGCCAAAAATTGGTAATGGGTTCATTTACTTCCTAATCACTGCAATCTTAGCCAAAGACCCCGTATTATTGGTAGCAGAATTTGCCTTCACAATATACACGCCTGTAGGCGCAAGTTCACCTGATTCAGTGCGTCCGTCCCATACTGTCCGGCGGCTTTTGGTTTCGAGCGAGCGAATAAGAGTGCCATCCACTCCAACAATTTTGATGGAGCTTTCGGCAGCGAGACCTTCAATGACCATTTCACCGTCAGTTTCAGGTGCAAAGGGTTGAGGGTAGCATTCAATTGCATATTCTTCGAGCGGGCGTTGGGAAAGAGTTGTAACTTCAGACAAACCTGTCTCAGTTCCAAAATATACTTTTCCGGTTTGCTCATCAAGAGCAATAGACTTCACTTGGTTACTGATGAGTTTGGAGTTACTTGAATTGATAATTGCAAGTATAGATGAGCCGTCGTCATTCAGAACAAAGACACCTTCATTTGTTGCTACCCACTTATTATTCAAGGCATCTACGGCTATATCATTAATTACCTGATTGGAGAGAGAATTGATTCTTTGGACAAAAGGTATTGTTCCGGTAGTACCACGTTGTGCTGAACTGGGTGTAAACATCACTGCCAGCCCGGAAGCAGTACCAATCCATAAAGCCCCGTTCTTATCAACAACAACGGCATTCACTGAATTGCTGGGTAATGTGGAATTTGAGCTTGTAACTTTGCCCCAAATATCATCATCCTTAGCTGAAAGAGTAGATTTCTCGTAAAAAAACACGAGACCGTCCCCGTCGCTGCTGCCAAGCCATTTCGTCGAAGAAAAATCAACTGCCAGGGCTTGATAAGTATGGTTCAAAATTACAGATTCATTAGTAAAACCGAACCATTCCCCTTTAGTATTTTTAGCAGTAATAACGGGCGTAGGATTGTCGTTCCGCATATTGGTAATCCATACAGTTCCATTGCGGTCAGCAGCAGCATCACCCGCAAGAACAAATGCAGGGCTGTTTTTAATTCCTGCCAGGGTCGAATTTGTTTCGTTAAATAACGTTACAACACTATCATTTTCGACTCGTGCTACCCCACTGCCCCAGCATCCTGCCCACATACTTCCGTCAGACAAAGAGCTTACCCTGAAATATCCCAAACTTTTAATTAGTGGAAAATTATCGAGAGTAAAATTTGTCCACTTGTTGTCTGAATACCGAGAAAATCCTTGACTATTAGTATAATCGGTAGTTGTCCAAAGTACACCTTTAGTATCTACCGTAATATTGAGAAAAAGATTGGAAATAGGAGTATTAAGGAGAACTTTTGAAATTTGTGTTCCACGAATAAATCCCATTCCGTTCAATTTGTAAAAAGGAAAAGCAATGCCGTGAGAAGAGCTGTGCCCCAAAATTCTGTCAGAGTATTGTTGTAGTTTAGTAGAGTTACCATTCTCATCCATCGAAAATATTGAATAGCTGTCAACATAGTACAGTAATTGATCGGAAGCTGAAAGGGATGTAATTGCACCTAATTCTGAACGGTCTGAAATCAATGGGGTCAATGTACCATTGGAATATCGCTGAATCCCGCTTAGTTGAGCAATATAAATATTGTCATTTATCAGTGCCATTCCTACAACATTTGAGCTTTTAAACAGCCCATCGTCAGATGTAATTGTTCTCCAGACCTGCGGATCTTTTAGCGATCTGGCAGTCAGTGGTGCATATGCAATTCCGCTTGGAGTTGCTGCCCAAAGTGAATCACGTAATAGCAGTAATTTTATAACAGGAGTGTTCTTTTCAAAAGTACCAAGTTGCTGGACATCGTCGCCCGGAGCATTTTTTTCATCAAAGTCAATGAGACCGAAATCACCCGCCACATATACTTTGTTCCCTTCAAAAAGAAAGTCGTTAATTCGCCTTTTAGTGAGTGTGGTTTGATAGCGAATATCAGTTATATGCTTGATAGTAAATGTCTCGTCAATAATATCAATGCTCCCGTCGAACGACCCGACATAGATAGATTTGTTTGCAGGATTATATGCAATTGCGGTTGCATCCAAACTAAGCAAAGCATTAATGTTTCTAAATTCAATGCTTTCTTTTGTCGTTGTATCATATCGAAATACACCTCCAGTTGTGGCTGCCCATACATTACCGGAATCATCAAATGTAGCGGCACGGACAGTGTTCATTGAGGAATAGGTTTTCCAATTGTCGAGACGAATTTGAGCGGTAAGTGGTGAGGAAAAGGTAAGCAGTAAAATCGCAATGGCAATGTATTTCATAGCATTAGGAGTAGAATATGAGGAATATTTTTGAAAAACAGTGACAATTTATCTCACAGGACACTCCAAAAATAAGAAAAAAAGAATTGAGAGGGTTAAATCTTCACCAAAGGATGAAACTGACCAAATTATGGTTGAAGAAGTAGTTGAAAAATATGCTTTGCTTTATTTTTTAATCAAATTATCGAGAATATTTTTAATCTGTTTGCCGGCTACATCCCAATTAAGTCGCGTTTTGTATTCTTTAAATGACAAACGAGCAAGATTTTGATATGCTGCCGGTGTACTCATTTTTTCTGAGATAAAGTCGCTGTATGATTCCGCTAAAGCATCCAGGTCGAAAAGCTGTCCATTAATACCGTTCGTAATCATAGAGGGGATTCCTCCGACGGTAGTACTGATACATGGAAGTCCGAAAGAGTTTGCCTCTGCAAATACGATTGGCGTACAATCTGCAATTGACGGCAGAATCAAAAAGTGTGAATTTTCGAAAAGCTCTTTCAATTTTACAACGTCATTCGGGTCAGATTTTTTCAAGAAACCGAGTAATTTCACATACTCAGGTACATTGGCATCAGGCGGTAAACACCCGACAATATTGAGTTCTACCGGAATGCCTTTATTATGAAGGTACATTGCTATTTTTATTGCAGTATTTCCGCCTTTTCTTTCCCAATCCACACCCAAAAACAGTAGTTTGCAGACATTACTGTCTATACGGTTTTGGATAAACTGCTCAATTTCTTGTTCGCAGGGAGGGGTGTCAATATTGGCTCCGAACGGAACGACATATACTTTATCCGGGCTGATTCCGTAATCCTTTGTAGCACTTGTTGCTGCCCACTTAGAACTGTATATTATTGCTGCTGAACGGTCGAGTGCAGATTGCTCAAATGCTCTGACATTGCGAATTGTAGCAGCGCTGAGATTAGTATAATCGCCATAATAATTGTGCATAAGCGGGAATGTTGCATCTGCTACAAATACAATCGGTTGCTTGCATTCAAGGTAAGCAATCGGGTGCGCCCAAATTGCAAATACAATATCAGGATTTATTACTTCTAATTGTTCTGTAATTTGACGGGCATTATCACGGAGAATTTCCGGCTCAGCTTGGCGAATATGTCTTTTTTTAAGAATATCACGATAAAAAAACTGCTTTGCTTTATATAACAAGCTGTTTTTTTCCTTCAATGGACCTATATAAGCAATTTCTATCCCTTGCCGTTCTAATGCTTTGGCAATCGTATATCCTGTTCCTGACCAACTGTTTACCTGCTGTGCATCAAATGTGGAAACGTAGGCAATTTTCATAGTGTTCCATAAAAATGGCGGCAAGCATTTGCAAAAGCTAAAAAATTTATTCTATTCCGTAAAGAGATGAGTTCGATAACACAATTAACGAAATGGAGTAGCAGCGTTTGGGTTTTGCAAGTAGAGAGTTTGAAGTGCCGCCGCTCCGCTCATAATTCTTATCGTAGAAATAAATTTTCGCTTGATTTCGCAAGCATTGCCGCCTTTATGTCTGTTTGTTTTCAAATAGTTTGCTTACCCATTTCATCATAAAATGCTGCAGTAGCAATCATTCCTTTTTCAAAATTCTCAAGTAGGAAATGCTCGTCAGGTGAATGAGCATTTTCAGTAGAAAGTCCGAATCCCATCAGTACCGTCGGTGCGTGAAGAATCGTATCAAACAGCAAGCACACCGGAATTGAGCCCCCTTCCCGTGTAAGCACCGCTTCTTTGCCGTATGCCTCGCGCAGGGCAATTCTAGCTGCATTCATACCCATTGAATCTCGAGGAGTCAGCACAGGATTTGCTCCATGATGATTCTCAACCTCAACCTTTACGGTTGGAGGTGCGATAGCTCTAAAATATTCTTGAAATTTTTGTGCAATGTCGTGCGCATCTTGATTAGGAACAAGCCGCATTGAGATTTTAGCTTTTGCTACCGACGGAAGCACTGTCTTTGCTCCTATTCCCGTGAAACCGCCTATAATTCCATTAACATCCAGAGTAGGGCGTGCCCATGTTCTTTCTATGGTTGAATAGCCAAATTCTCCAAATGTAAATGGAATATCAAGCTGAGCTCGATACTCTTCTTCATCAAACGGAAGATTTGAATAGCCGTCACGCTCCTCTTGGGTAAGGGGTAGAATATTGTCGTAAAACCCCGGAATAGTAATACGACCGTAGCCGTCCTTGAGGATAGCAATCATATCGCAAAGTGCATTTACAGGATTTTGAACCGCTCCGCCAAAACTACCGGAATGCAAATCACGATTAGGTCCGGTAACGGTCACCTCCATATAACACAACCCTCGCAAACCGTACACAAGTGACGGGACACCCGGTGCATAAATTGGAGTATCCGAAATAACTACGGTGTCACAACGTAATAAATCTTGATGAGTACGGATAAATTCTTCTAAGTGAACACTGCCTATTTCTTCTTCGCCTTCGAGCAGTAGTTTTACATTTACCGGCAATTCTCCGCGAACATTCAGGTGTGCTTCGAGTGCTTTTATATGAAGAAAAATCTGTCCTTTGTCATCCGTTGCACCGCGAGCAAATACTTTGCCGTCTCGGAATGTCGGTTCAAAGGGAGGATTTGTCCATAAATTTAACGGGTCAATCGGCTGAACATCGTAGTGTCCGTAGAAAAGAACTGTCGGAGCATTTTTTCGTTGGCATTTATATTCTGCATAGACGATAGGGTGCCCTTTGGTAGGAAAAACGGTAACGTCACTTATTCCGATTTTACGAATATGTTCTGCAACAAATTCGGCACAAGAAGCTACATCGGCAATATGTTCGGGTGCTGTGGAAACTGAAGGGATACGCAGGAGATCAGCAAGTTCATCCAAAAAACGGGGTTGATTTTGGAGAATATATTGTTTAATGTCGTTCATTATTCAAAGCGAAAGGATTGGAGATTGAATTTTGCTTGACAAAATTACGAATAATGGACTAAATTTCACTATGAAAACTAGCCGGTTTATGTTTTTCTTGGAAGTTTAATTTGTAAATATAGTTCTATAGGTCTTTGGTTGAAATATGAGTTGGCATAATAGTGATGATTATACGCAGTTATCCGGAGAGTGAAAAAAAATAAATAGAATTTTACAATCGTAAGCCGTCATTTCCAAAAATAAGAAGTTGGGATGAATCAATATAAAAAACTGCACGTGAACCGATAGAAACAGTGGCAATTGAAGGAACGCGGCAGCATTTCAAATCACCGGTTGTTTGAAGATATACAAGAGATTCATGTCCAATGTATTCAACTGTTTTAATTTCTGCGTCAAACTTTAAAGAATTATCTCCAGAGTGATTAGTGAAAGAAAGGGCTTCGGGGCGAATACCAATTGTAATTTCAGTGCCATTAGTTGGTAGTGAATGAATAAAATCTTCTTTTTTTAAGATAAATGCACAGCGGCTGTCATTTTCTTCGAAGAGAATTGTTGAACCAACTGCAATTTTTCCTCTAAAAAGATTAATCTGCGGGCTGCCGATAAAAGCAGCTATGAATATATTTTCAGGCGAACGATACATTTCAGCAGGTGTTGAAATTTGTTGAATGATACCTCCTTTGAGTACTGCGATTTTATCACCCATCGTCATCGCTTCTGTTTGGTCGTGAGTTACGTATACTGCAGTTACACCAAGAGTGCGTTGGAGTGTAATTATCTCCGAACGCATTTGCACACGAAGCTGAGCATCTAAATTCGAGAGGGGCTCGTCAAATAGGAAAACACGGGGACTGCGAATAATTGCTCTGCCCAGCGCTACGCGTTGGCGTTGCCCGCCGGAGAGTTCTTTGGGTTTGCTGGAGAGAGCATGAGTTAAACCGAGCATCTCTGCAGTTGCACCTACTTTTCTTTGAATTTCGGATTTGGGTTCTTTTCGTATCGAAAGGGGAAATCCAATATTTTCGCCGACAGTTAAATGAGGGTAGAGAGCATAATTTTGAAAAACCATTCCAATATCTCGGTCTTTGGGTGGTGTATCGTTCATCCGTTTGCCATCGAAGAATAAATCTCCTTCACTGATATTCTCCAATCCGGCAATCATTCGCAAAAGTGTACTTTTCCCGCAACCGGATGGACCGACGAGCACAAGAAACTCCCCGGGCTGAACTTCAAATGAAGCATTGCGAACTGCAACTGTATCATTGTCGTATTTTTTTGTAACGGAGGAAAGTTGCAGGTGCGTCATTTCAATGTGTCAATGTAGATTTTCAGAACTCTATTTTCTATTTTTGTATATTCGTTATTTAACTATAGGAAGTAAATACACAAAATAATTGTAACAATTTGTATTCAAACTTCGGTAAATATTCAACAACGACTGCGCTCGGTTTGACGTAACTTGATTCTCACATATAACTTGCAAAATAATTCGACTGACCGGTGATTTATCGGATTCAGTTGTCTGATTTCAATATTTCGATTACGCTTGTCCCTGTATGTACATAGTACCGTCAGCAAATATAGGAAATTTTGCAGCATTTATGACAGCTGCTATACTTATAATAGGATAATTGACTACACTTATAATAGGAGATTCGACTACATTGGAGTATGATAAATTGAGCAGAATTGCAGTGTGGTGTATAAGTTTTTTTTACCTAATAATTACAAAGAAATAAAAAATTTTGCTTAAAGTAAAATTTTGCTTGTCTTTTCCCTCGAAGCGTTATAGTTTTGTATAGAATTTTCTTGAGCAGCATCGAGAAAACTCGGCTTTCCTTTCGTTTTTGCGTCTGCATTTTATTCCGCAGTTTAGGTTTCATAGTTCTATGTCGCTCAATATTTTGTATGGAGAGCGTGTGAATTTTGATTCTTAATCAGTGTATGCAGTATGCAAAACCCCAGCCGATGACCTCTGCGAAGAATTATTCAAAACCGGAATCAGTACTGAACATACATGGCAAAGAAGCAGCTGCAAATTACTATAGATGATAAAGACAAGCGTTCTTTTCTTTATAGTCGTTTGTTGACAATTCTTATAATTGTGGGAGGTGTTTTTGCACTGGCATTTATGTGGAAGTCTAAACAGCGACTTCAATCCATAACTGTTGTCGGTATTAAAACTCTTACCGAGCAGGAAATATTAGAAAGAGTGGGAATAGAGAAAGGCGAACATCCGTTTCTACGGGACATTCAGCTTGCAGAAATTCGTCAAAAAATTAAACAGCATCCATTTGTTCGCTCGGCAACTGTTGCTCATGGAGAGAATGGAAAAATTGCTATTGCAATCGAAGAGCGACTTCCTGTTGCTGCTCTCAAAGGAATGGACGGAGATTTGAAATATATAGACCGAGATGGGATAGTACTTCCTTACAGATTGTTTTCGGTTGTGTCAGATGTACCGATTGTTCATGGAATTGAAATAGACGGTAAAATTGATTCGACGACACTATCAGATCTTGTTCGAGTATTGAAAGAATTACAGAACACTCAGAGCGGGGAATTATATCAGGCAATGTCGGAATTGTTTTATCGCCAAAATAATAATTCGTTCTTTTTGCGCTCTACGGAGTCGGGTATAACGGTTAATCTTGGAAAATCCGATGATTTACCCGTAAAGTTTGAATACCTGTTTAGATTCTGGACATTGGAGCTGCCTCGATTAGAAAAAAAATCAATTGAATATATTGATCTTCAGTGGGAGGGTCAATTAGTCGTAAAGAAAAAGATACTTAAAAACAACAACGGATAATATCAAAGTTAAACTGACTGTCAATTCAGGTAAACAGGCATGAACTCAGACTATAGCATAAATAACGACGATATAATTGTTGGATTGGATATCGGCACATCGAAAGTATGTGTATTGATCGTAGCAACTGATTCTTCGCGTAAGTCTTTGAATATTTTAGGTCTTGGATTGGCAGACAGCGACGGGCTCAGACGCGGAGTAATTGTAAATATTGACAAGGCGGTGCGTTCAATTCAGCAAGCAGTTACACTAGCGGAACAGCAAGCCGGAATTAAAGTGAAAGAAGTAGTTGTCGGTATTGCAGGAGATCATATCCAATCATTCGCAACACGCCATATTATTTCTATTTCAAACCCCACGAAAGAAATTTCGCATTCAGATGTTCAGCGGCTCCTGGAGGAAGCAAGAAGAATTGCAATTCCATCCGACCGCCGCATACTTCATGTGATTCCCCAAGACTATATTATTGACGGACAAGACGGAATAACCGATCCGATTGGAATGAGCGGGGTGCGCATGGAGGCAAATGTGCATATTGTGACTGCTCTCGTTACCGCAATGCAAAATATCCACCGATGTGTAGAGCGCGCCGGACTAACGGTGAGTGACCTTGTTTTGGAACCGCTTGCCAGCAGTGCTGCTGTTCTGGATGATGACGAAAAAGAAGTTGGCGTAGCTCTCATTGATATTGGTGGCGGTACTACCGATGTAGCGGTGTTTGTTGAAGGAATTATACGCCACACGGCGGTATTTGCGATTGGTGGACACCAAGTTACAGACGACATTTGTAATGTATTGGGGATTCTAAATGTACAAGCCGAACGTATCAAACGTGAATATGGTCACGCACTCCAAGAAAGTATTATGCGCGATGAAGTATTTATGATACCCGGAATCGGCGGGCGGAAACCTCTTGAAGTTACAAAGAGTTTGCTTTGTCAGGTAATCCAACCTCGTATGGAAGAAATTTTTGAATTTGCGTATGCTGAAATCAAAAAATCCGGCTATGCCGACCGACTTTTTGCAGGTGTAATTGTAACCGGTGGCAGCGCACTTTTGCGTGGGACTGATGAGCTTGCTCACAATGTTTTCGGTCGTCCGGTAAAGATTGGTATTCCATCCGCTATGTCATACGGCGGACTTGCTCCTGAGGTAGAAAGTCCAATGTTTGCTACAGCAGTCGGACTGGTAATGCATGGTCTGCGGGCTAGAAACCATACTGTGGATGAAAGTACAGAAGACGTAGCATCCAAAAAGCCGTCGCTCTTCAAAAAAGTGAAGTCGTTTTTTGAAGAATTATAATTTTACTTGTTGATAATTTCAGAATTTACTTAATTTGCTTAATAATTATTTTTTTTACATGAACGTATTGTTTTCATTTATACCGTGGGGGGAAAAATGATAGAAGTTGATACAATTCAGCAGCAGGGCGCGAAGATTCGTGTCATAGGCGTTGGCGGCGGTGGCGGCAACGCTATTAATAGTATGATTTCAAGAGGATTGATAGGCGTTGATTTTGTTGCAGCCAATACCGATGCCCAAGACCTTGCACGTAATCTTGCACCTCACAAAATCCAACTTGGTAAAGAAACCACACGTGGACTCGGAGCAGGTGCCAAACCCGAAATCGGACAACGATCAGCCGAAGAGGACATTGACGAAATACGCGAGGCACTTCTCGGCAGCGATATGGTGTTCGTTACAGCAGGCATGGGCGGTGGCACAGGTACCGGAGGAGCACCTGTTGTTGCACGTGTAGCCCGCGAACTCGGAGCATTGGTAATAGGAATTGTTACCAAGCCGTTCGATTGGGAGGCACGTCGCCGTTCTACCGAAGCTGAAGGTGGTATCAATGAATTACGTAAACATGTTGATGCTTTGATTACAATCCCTAATCAAAAATTGATGAGTATTATCACCAGACAAACATCGTTTAAGGATGCTTTCAATCGGGTAGATGATGTGCTCTATAATGCTACTCGCGGAATTGCTGATCTTATTTCCCATACCGGTGATGTGAATGTGGACTTTGCAGATGTGCGTACCATTATGAAAGACATGGGCGATGCACTGATGGGAATCGGTATCGCAAGCGGTGAACACCGTGCAATAGAGGCAGCTCAAAATGCACTTAATTCACCTCTCCTCGAAGGAATTTCAATTGCCGGAGCGCAAGGTCTGCTTGTGAATATTTGCGGCAGTTCGGATTTGGCAATGGTTGAAGTGCAAGATGCGGTAAAGATAATCGAGGAAGCTGCAGGACACGAAGTAAATTTGATTTTCGGTATTGTTACCGACGAGAATATGGGTGATAAAATCATGCTTACAGTTGTTGCAACCGGCTTCAAATATCAAGACAATTCGAAAATAGTTGAAAAACCTGAAGCAGTAGCTACTGTGAAGCCGCCGGTTGTTCAGCCACAACCGAATATCCGTACAGTTACACAGCCGACAACAAGCAATGGTAACAGTCGCACAATGACAACTCCCCCAAACGGAGGTGAACGTCATTATTCGATTCCTAAGTCGAGTCCGAGCGGAGTACAGCAATTACAAGAATTGGATACACCTGCTACCTATCGTCGTGCAGCAAATGGCTCACCCGGTTCAATCCGTATCAACGCAAGCGATTTGTCGTCAGGTATGAACGGTGGGGGCTATACGAATCCCCCCGGTATTATTTCAATCCCAAGGGATAGTGCGCTGAAGGAAGCTACGATTGAAAAGCCGGCGTTTTTGAGGAAGATAATGGACTAGGATGATATACATCAAAAGATAGAAAAAAAAGCGGCTTTCGAGCCGCTTTTTTTATGGTGGTATTAGAAACACAGATAGAATCATTATTACACAAAAGATGTTATATGTTTTGTGGGAACTGTTATAAGATGTTTTGATTAATCCATTATAAAACAGCAAGGGCGTATCAGTGATACGTCCATGCTGTTTTATATAATTAAATGAAAGTAAGTAAGTGTAAGTAAGAGAACAAAATAAATTGTTGTTACATGATAGCTGTCATTTTGATTAATCCCGACGGGATTAAATGTTTATAGCAATGTATTAGCTATGCACGTTCGACCCCGTCGGGGTCGTATGTTCAGTTGGGCATGACTTTTTCTATAAACATTTGAATCCTTTGGATTCACAATTATAGGTCTGATACATAAATTTAATTTTGTCCCCCTAAGTGATAGGGCTAAAATAACCGAACCATTAAATTCAGTACATTATTTGTTTGAAAAAATTGGCAA